>JADGBS010000070.1 GCA_015231325.1 Oligoflexia bacterium
GACGAGTGCTTAAGTAAAGTTGCCTATGCTCGGAAATTTGCAGAAAATAATTTTGATATTAGGCAAACCGTAAAAAATTTTGAATATCTTTTTCAATGAATACACACTTACAACTTAATTTTTACATAATACTCTCTATCAAAATGCGTTATCTTCGCCTTATCTTTCAATCCAGATCGTCGTAAAATATCCATTAATTCATTCAAGGAATATAAATATAGAGGACATCCTCTAATTCGATAGCGCAATATCCTGTACTTTGCTAATAGGCCAGAACTCTTTGGAAAGCTAGCATATATTTCCATCCGTACATCTTGTTTTAATTTTTGTAAAATTTCCACTGGATTTTCGATATAGTCAAAAAATCCCATCAAGCAAGCAGCATCAAATTTTCTGTCAAATCGATAGCTTAAATAGTCACCCAATATAAAATTGACAGTAGTTGCCGTTGAGACCTGATTAGTGATCGAACGGGCAATTTCCAACATACCTTTGGCCATATCGATACCTACAACGTTTTCTTTATTTTGCTTTAAAAACTCCACACAATATCTGCCTGGGCCGCAACCAACATCAAGTACGCTACGAATTTGGGGATCAGCAGTATTTTTAATAGTTTCCTCAAATCGAGACCGCATAACCTTTCGAAAGTTGCGATCAAGCCAGCGATAAAAAAAATTTCTTTTTTTCGTATGCCCATAAAGCGCATCAAAATTTTCCGCATAATGATGAAAAAAATTTTTCACATCCAAAGTAATGTTGCTTTTAGCATTATCGTTATTAATACTAGTACATACTTGACCCATTATTATTTACCTACCTTTAAAGATGAGGAGACATTAAGTGTGAATATAATTCCTTGGTTTTATCAACCATAATATTATAATCCCAGTTTATCTTGGTATGCTCAAAAGCTCTCTCCGCAAATATTCGACGTTTCTCTGGATTATCAATAAGTATTTTTATTTTTTCAGTTAAAGCAGTAACGTCATATTGAGGAACAATAAAACCACTATAATCATTTTTAATAATTTCCTTTATGCCTTCCACATCGAATCCAACGGTGGGCACCTTGCATAATGAGGCCTCTACAACAACTCGCGGCTGCCCCTCCCTCAAAGAGGTGATAACAGATATATCCGCAATATGCAGAAGAGATGGAACATCAGAAGTAAATGGGTGAAAAATAACTTTTTCTTCAATCCCTAATTCTTTGCTTAGACCGATACAGGCTTCTCGACAATCCCCCTCCCCAACAAAAAGCAAGCGAATATTAGCATACTGCTTACTCAATTCGTAAAAAATAAGAATGGTATATTTTTGTGCTTTGGCAAAAGAAAAGCGCCCAATGTTTATGATTAAGATATCGTTATTGGCAATCCCCAATTTTTCGCGCAAATTGGATGAAGTGGAAGACGGGGAGATAAATTTATTAACATCAATTCCTGGATAAATAATCGTATAGGGAATTTTGTTGCCGATTTTAGCGCGGTGATAACATTCAACAGCATCCTGACCCACAAAAACGATGTGATGGGCCATCCACACCGTCGATTTTTCCAACCATCGATAAAACAATCTAGTGACTATACTACGTGGATCGTTAAAAGACACTCCATGCAGTCCATAGATGATGCATCTACTTCCGGCCAACCAAGCAGCAACTCTGGTTAATAAACTGGCCTTAGTTTCATGAGTATGAACAATATCATACCTTTCCTTACGAATGAGTTTATAAATAAACCAGAGGGCCTTCAAATCCTTAAAAATTTGGATTGGTCTAACAAGATCATCACATACTAAAAACTTTAACTTTTTCAGTTCTAAAAAAGGGTTATGATGAACTTCACTTCCTACCAAAAAATGAACATCAAATTCTTCTTCTAATAGACCCCTAATAGCAAAATAAACCTCGATATCCACACCTCCGCCAGGGGCCAACCAAGTCATGGTATGTAGTACTTTGATTTTGTTCATTGTGACAGACATGGCCAATTTCTTCTCCAACTTTGTTATTTTATTGTTATAGCACATGACAGCGAGGGTTGAAAATAGTATTGAAAGCATGCCCCATGCTTATTAGCGCAAAACTTATAAGTTTACAGTTTCAATGAAATTATCAGTGCTAATAATTTCCTCTAACACTTCAGCAAGACAAGTAAAAGAAAATTTTTCCAAAAGCATTTTGGTCCGTTTCTCAGTCTTGGTCAAATTATAATAGTGAGTCATCTTTGCCTTAGATTCAAAATCAATCACTGGATGCTCTGGATCGTATTCCCACGGATGGGCATAAAAAATCAGTGGAATAGCAGCACAAGATCCTTGCTTGCGCTTCAACGCAAAATTGGTGAAACACCAAGGCATTATTCTAAAATAGGCCCCTCCAAATCCGATGCGTTTCTTAAAAAATGAGAACGTGCTCATAGGAAATTCAATAATAGACCTGTTATCGCCATTATTTGAATCTTTATGCTTTATACGATAAACTCCTTCCGGAGAGGAGGATATTCCATACCGCCAAGTTTCTACTGGAGAAATGGAAGCATCATATTCATACCCCTCCTCAATTAATATATCCAGACCCCAAAGAGATTTACGGGTTATCGAAAAAAATGGAGAACGGTGCCCTCTGACCGATACGCTGATAAGATCTTCGAGCAATTTTTTAGTATCCCTGATATCGATTCTAAATTTATCGGGAGTCATATTGTATACTTTCCGATGAAAAAAACCGTGGCCTGCAATTTCATGTCCTCTTTGATTAATTTTTTTAATTATGCCTGGATGTTCTTTCGCCACCCAACCAAGACAAAAAAAAGTGGCCTTTGTTCTTGATTCATCAAGTAAATTTAAAATCACATTTATACCGCGATCTATCCGCCTTTCTTTATTAAACCATTCAGATTCTGATAGTTCTATTCCATGGTACCAGTCCTCGACATCGATAGTAAATGCGTGCTTAATTCTCATAAAATTGATTGTCTCTTTATTCATTTATTCATTTATTCATTTATTCATTTTTGGGTATAATTAGCAATTGATAAATTTTAGTGAATTACAGATTAGTATGCAAGAATTACTTTTATCTCCTAACATAGTGATTTTCAATTGCGTCAATATCTGGATATCCTTGTTCATCATAAGCACTTTTACAAGACATGTATTTCGTTATATTGCTAAAAATAGAAACAATCCAGTCCCCAACTATCCAGATACATTCCCCTTACTGGGATATGGCTTGCTATTCTACTTATTTTTATTTTTGGTCCTTAGATTTTTAAATATTTCAACAATCAAGGCAATATACATATTTAATATTTGTGCGATCATCAGTAATTTATTTGGCCTCGTTTTTCTAGCAAGACCATTCGTTAAAAAAAAATTGTCACAAAAAAAATCAATTATATCCAAAACAATCTTCTTAATCCCATTTTGTTGCTTCCTATATATTGGTCCCTTTCACGAATATCCCTCTGACGCAGCGCAGCACCTATTGGAAATATCAGCAATCCTTGGAACAAACACTCTGACTGAAATTTCACTCAATAAATTTATTTATTTTTTAATCTCACTGTTTTTAGGAAAAGTTGATTTTGTATCCAATTATGCTGCACTAACCATCTATTCAGCAATTGCCCAAACACTTTTGTTCTTCTGTTTTTATAGATTTTCCATGGTAATTACTAACTCTAGATGGATTGCAATTACTGGAGCAATTCTTTCGCTGGGATATTTTGGTACAAATATATTTAGTTTTTATCGTTATTATACTTTTTCTAAAGTCTGGTTTCCATATCTAGTCTACCTGGAGACCTTATTAATTTTTGTTTGCGCTTTAAAAAATCAAAAAACCAAAGAGATGCTCCATGTATTCCCTTTGGGATTATTTTGCTTAATCGTCCATCCCCAAGAAGCACTACTCTTATCGATTCAAATAATATTACTACCAACCATTCTGTTCATTGCATTTGTTTTTGGTAGAGATAAGACATCCATTTGCTCCCGATATTATCGCAATGCAGTGATTGCAAGTGCTCTATTGGTTGTTATTTCGTCACTCATATACTATTTCAGGCTATATAATCATTTTTATTTTAGTGCCCTAGTTGCACCCCCAGGCAACTATCAGAATCCCGAGTATTTATTCTTCCTCAAAGAGATATTTCCAAAAATTAGTGGAGATTGGGCGATCGTTAATTTTGGCCTTAATTTTCCACTTTTTAAAACGCTAGGTATTTTTGGAGTTACAAGCATTATCCTTTCGTTAGTATTTTATTTTTTTCCAAAATTGCCCAATATCGAATACAAGAACACTCTTTTTTTCACCGCTGTGTGCTTGGTGCCGTTTATTGCCTTATTTTGCCCGCTCACCATTTTTTTCTTGGGTAAAATAATGTCATCCTACTTACTTTACCGCTTGTTGTACGGTTCACTGTATTGGCTTGCCTTCCCAGCAATTGTTGCTTATTTTGCGAAGGTAATCTATACATTATTTCCCGTAAAAATTACAATCCGTCTTGAAAAAAAATGGTGTAGAACTTTTACCATGAGTGTACTTATAACTACTGTAGTTATAAGCGGAGTAGGTCTAATGTCTTTACTCACGAGACCTCCATTTTGGGGACGAATGGATATGCTGATCTATAAGAGTGATATTGAGAATAATGGAAAAAATCTTATCCCTTTAATAAAACATATAAAAGAAGACCGCTCTATAGCAAATTTCAAATTTTGTGCCGACGACTATACTGAATTTTTTCTAAAAATGCATGGGACAAATATTTACTATGGCACTAGATACCAAACGGTAGGAGTTTTCTTTGAGTCAACAAAAATGGACGGTTGTCCAGAACTCAAAAATCCGCCGCCTGCAAAAGTAGTAAAAAATGAAAAATCCATCCTGCACGCATGGGAAAAAAATTATGGTTGTCAGGCAATAATCGTTAATTACCAGACAAAAAACAGTCTTTTAGGAAAAATATCTGGACACTGGAATGAGAATAGTACTCAATCAATTTCAAGATATAGTTGTGATGTTCTTAATGAGTTATTCACAACTGACAACTTCACCAACGTAGCAGTTAATTCACAAATTTATATCTTCTTCCCAAAGAAAGTATGAACAGGAGAACTCTGAGTGCAAAACAAAGAAAGGAAAAAAAGTATAATTTACGATTTTTTGCTTTTTATAACCATTATATTAGTTATATTTTTCACTGGCGAAGGACTCATCCGTTTACTCTCCTCTGCTAAGCTAATTTACAATATAGAAATGGTTAAATATGCAAAAAGTTTAAAAATGGAAGATCCATTAGGGGAAGTGTCTCATGTTCATCGTACTAACTCATCTGCGAAATTAATGGGAGTTGACATTAATCTCAACAATCTTGGATGTCGTGGACCAGATGTATCCCTACAAAAACCAGTTGGAACCAAAAGAGTCTTAGTTATGGGTAGCTCAATTACGTTGGGCTGGGGGGTGGAGTACGATCAAGTCTTTACTTCACTAATAGAGCGTAAGCTCAATTCTACTTCAAAAAAATTGGAGGTGATTAATGCCGGAATCGGAAATTATAACTCTTACTATGAGTCGCGATTATTTCTAAGGCTGTTTAATAAGGTATTACCGGATGCAGTTGTTCTGCATTACTTTATAAACGATGCGGAGGCAAATCCTCAAAGAAATGATAATTTTTTATTAAAACATTCTTTCCTGGCCGCATATCTATATAGTCGTATAGGAACACTAGGCTTTAACAGCAAAAGAGGATTTAGTCTTTTTGACTATTACAATAGTAACTATCGAGAAGATAATCCAGATTTCAAACGAGCAATTGATGCTGTCCTATCGATGAAAAAAATTTGCGAAGAGAATCATGTCTATTTTTTAATTGCTATCATTCCAGATTTTCACAACTTAAAACCTGATACTCCCTACAAAGCAATATATGACAAAATTGAAGCTACTTTTAAGAAAAATAAAATAGACACCATCAACACTTTTAGTGCCTTTCAAAAAGAATATGGCGGACGGGAAAAAGAAATATGGGTACAAGATGACGATCCCCATCCTAACAAGCTAGGACACAAAATAATGGCGGAGGAAATTTATCCTTATATCAAGGGTAAAATTTAATAGAATGCAAATTATCGACAATCAATATAATATCGGACATATCTGTAGTAACCTCCAAGTAATGAAAGGCAACGGTGGTCAACTGGCCTTGCGATACCTAGGGCAAGATTTAAATTCTGCTGAAGATTATACGTTCGGTCAGTTAGAAGTTGAATCGAACCGCGCTGCTAATTTAATTCTTCATCTTGGTTTGCAACCTGGTGAAGTCGTCTTGATACTTCTTCCCAAAATACCAGATTTATTTTTTTCTTTCCTCGGGATTTTGAAAAATAAATGCATAGCAGGCATTTTATTTTCATCTTTGGGTGAAGATAGTATTTACGATCGAATTATTGATTCTAACGCAAAGTGCATTATTACTAAAAAAAGCTTACTTAAAAAAGTAATCGCTCGTTCTCCGAAAATAATGATTTTATTGGTAGATGCTGAGGTAAACGAAGAAAATCTTGGAAAAAATATTTTTAGTTATAAAAAAATTATTTCTCAAATGAGTACCGAGTTTAATGTTCCCTTAACCACTGCAGAAACGCCCTCCGTACTTCACTATACATCCGGATCTACAGGAAAACCTAAGGGCGTTTTACATAAGCACGGTAGTGTTGTACTTCAATCCGATACCATGAAAAATATTCTTTTTGCTAATTATGGTGACAGATATTGGTGCACTGCCGACCAAGGATGGATAACCGGTGTAAGTTACGGAATAATTGCCCCCTGGAGTTGTGGCATAACTCAAGTCCACTATGCTGGGGCCTATAATGCTGAGTCCTGGTTGAAAATTCTTGAAAAAGAAAAGATTAACATTTGGTATACTGCTCCCACTGCTCTCAGAATGATGATGCAAGAAGAAGATAGTTTAATCAAATCATTTGATCTGTCCGCACTAAAACACATACTAAGCGTAGGTGAACCCCTAAATCCAGAGGTCATCCACTGGAGTAGAAAAGTTCTCAATAAAGAAATCTATGATACCTGGTTTCAAACAGAAACAGGCTCCATAATGATTGCTAATAGACCAGGAAAAAAAATCAAACCTGGTTCCATGGGATTGGCAAGTAATGAGATGATTACTCCCGAAATAATTTCAGAGGATGGAAGAATTTTGGAAGTAAAAACGGAGGGATTTCTCTGTCTAAAAGCACCCTTTCCATCGATGTTTCTCGCTTATATCAATCACCAAGAACTATACGAAAATAAATTTAAAAATGGTTATTACTACTCCGGAGATCTCGCCTATAAAGATGAAGATGGATATTTTTGGTTTTTAGGAAGATGTGATGACATTATTAACACCGCAGGTCATTTGGTAAGTCCATTTGAAGTTGAAAGTGCTTTACTGGAAATGGATTGCGTCTCAGAATCAGCAGTTATCGGTGCCCCAGATGATCTCCTATTTGAAAAGGTAGTTGCCTTCATATCACTAAAACCAGGGTACCTTCCTTCTAAAAAGTTAGAACTATCAATACGAATTCATGTATCCAATAGGGTATCGTCAACAGCAACTCCTCAAACGGTTATCTTTTCTCAAAAAATCCCCAAAAACAACAGTGGAAAAATTATGAGAAGAATACTAAAAAATCAGTATATGAACAAAGAGATTGGTGATATTTCTACCTTGCAGTAGTTATAACTAATAAGCAGAGGCAGGAAAACAAATATGAGCAGTACTCAGGACGAACTGAACAAAATATTTCGCGAGGTTTTCAATGATAACTCCCTCGTCATCTCAGAAGAGATGACCTCCGCTAGTGTCGATGGCTGGGACTCAATGTCCCATGTCAACTTGATTCTAGCGATTGAAGATAAATTCAATATTAAATTTTCACAGAAGGAGCTTATGAGGCAGAGAAATATCGGTGATCTTCTAATGGATATTAGGACTAAGTTTAACTCTTAAAATACTCTTAGGAGCATTTTTAACTGTATGCTGATATATCTCATCTCTTTACTAATTCTAGTAATATTACATTATTCTTTCAGAAAGTTCAGTTGGATGTTTTTATTATCGGCCAGTTTTGCGTTTTATGCCTCAATCGCCGGATTGAGGTTGTTATGCACACTGCTACTATTAACCATTATTACCTATTTATTTGCTCTATTGATTGAAAAGATTACTGAAGAAAAAAAGAAGCTCTTTATTCTATCTTCAGCAATACTCATAATTCTACTCCCTTTAATTATTCTCAAATATTCTTATTTTTTAACCAGTAATATTAACTTACTGTTTGTTTATTTAAGATTCAACACAGTTCCCATAGTTACCATACCCAAAGATATTGAAACTATTTATACGATTGGCCTTTCATTTTATACATTTCAAGCAATTTCATATTTAATTGATACTTACCTAGAAATCGTAAAACCAGAAAAGCACTTAGGTTACTTTTCACTCTATCTAAGTTTTTTTCCAAAAATATTGCAAGGTCCTATTGAACGAGCTGATCTTTTGATACCAGCACTCAAATGGACACGGCCATTTAAGGATCAAACTCAAAATAAAATTTCAATATTAACTTTAAATGATTTTATAGCTAATGCCAGGATAGCATTTTTATTAATTATCTGGGGCGCTTTTAAAAAATTTGTAATCGCAGATAGACTTGGTCTTTTTGTAGACGAATTTTACTCAAACCATGATTCATATAAAGGCATTATCTCCCTCATTCCGATCATTTTTTATTCATTTCAAATTTATTGTGATTTTTCTGGATATACTGACGCAGCATTAGGAATTGCCAGATTGTTCGGTATTAAATTAACTGATAATTTCAATTCACCATACTTCGCAACCTCAGTTGCTGACTTCTGGAGAAGGTGGCACATAACCCTTACAAAATGGTTAATGGACTATATTTTCAGACCAATTTCCATGTCATTTAGGAAAAATAGATTATTCGCAATAAATTTTGCAATTTTTATAACTTTTTTAGTCTGCGGAATTTGGCATGGACCCAGCTGGAACTTCATTGTTTGGGGGACTTTAAATGGACTCTACATAATCTTCTCCAATTTTTCAAAAAAAAGGAGGGATAAACTTACTACTTATTTGTTTCCCAATTCATCACCTGCCAACAAATTTGTTATCCAAGGGATCAGCCTTATTTTCACTTTTTCCCTAGTTTCGGTAACCTGGATATTTTTTAGATCCCACAGTATTGAGCAAGCACTGAAAATAATAATAAATATTTTTGACCAACCAGAAATTGTGCCACGCCTCAAACAAAGTTCTTACGACTTTTTCATTGCCATTTTAGGTATCTCATCTTTACTATCTTTTGAAATACTAAAACAAAAAGGAAAAACGATGGAACTGCTCTTTAAACGCCACTTAATAGTTCAGTGGGTTTCTTATTCCATATTACTTTTTGCCGTTATCTTTTTAAGCATCCCTTCCGAAACCAAATTTATATACTTTGAATTTTAACTATATCAGAGGTTGTTTATGACCAGATACCCACTAAAAAAATATTTACTATTCACCTCGATTTTTTTTGGAATATCATTACTCTGCATTTTGCTGGGAATTATTTCTGTAGACTTACTTCTTCATCACCGTCTAGCTACACAGCAGGGATGGAACTATCGTGGATACAGAGGTAAAATTTTATCTGCAAAAAGAGATGGAGAATATCGAATCGCCTGCTTCGGTGCAAGTACTGTCTATGGTTATTTTGTGAATCAAGATCAGACTTGGCCATACCTGTTAGAAAAGAGGCTTTTAGAACTAAAAAAGGACGCTTCCGTTGCTAACCTAGGATGGAACAATCAAGGTCTGTATGGAGTTTTTCACGACATTAAATACTTTGAAAATTTAGATTATGATTTGGCCATATTGTACAACAGCAACGCAGACAGTGTTCCATCATCCATCGGGGTGGCCAATTATCGAGCAGAAAGTGCATTTTTCAAACTGTTTGGATATATGCCAATTTTGCCCCTCTATCTCAATGAAAAAGCAATGATCATGAAATATGGAATAGAAAATTTAAATCGTGCATACGGGGGAAAGGTTGATGAAAAACAGTCAAAGGATGATCGCCCAGTAAAATTTAGAATCGGTGTTTCTTTAGGAGAAATGAATAATTTATTTACAAATATCAACGAAAAATTAAAAAAATATGACCAAGAAGCAGAAGTATTGCAAAAAAGTAACGGAAAACCCTATGATCAATACTTACACTACTTAGGGAAGACATTTGATTGGCTTATTTCGAAAAACAAAAAAACTATCTATGTTAATAATCCTGGGACGTATAACAAAATTCAGCAGGAATTAGTCAAAAAATTAATTGATGAAAAATATAAAAATAATGTATTTTATTTGGATCTATCCAATACGGTTGACAACTCTAACAAAGAACTGTGCCTTGATGGTATGCACTTATCCATGGCGGGAAACCAAATTGTTGCGGATAAAATAAAACTTTTTATTATGGATTTTTTACGCGAAAAACATCTGGTATCAATTTAAACATTATGATGCACAGCATTCGGGAGTGATTAAATGTCTAAAATCCTCGGAATTTCTGCTTATTATCACGATAGTGCAGCCGCATTATTGATTGATGGAGAAATAATTGCGGCAGCTCAAGAAGAACGTTTCACTCGAAAAAAGCACGATCATGCTTTTCCAAACAATGCTATTAACTACTGCCTGAGCGAAGCAAAAATTTCTTCGAACGACTTAGACTACGTGGTTTTCTATGATCGTCCACTAGTAAAATTTGAACGTTTGCTTGAAACCTATCTCCGTTTTGCACCCCGAGGAATTAAGTCTTTTTTACAAGCAATGCCACTGTGGATTAAGCAAAAGCTATGGATTCCTCAAACGATTCAAAAAGAATTGGGACTAAGTGAAGAAAAAAATATTTTATTCTGTGATCATCATGAATCACATGCCGCCAGTGCATTTTTTCCTTCACCATTTGAAGATGCTGGAATTCTAACTTTAGATGGTGTGGGGGAATGGACCACCACTTCAATTTCTAAGGGATCAAAGAACAAGATTGATTTTCTTTTTGAAATAAAATTTCCCCACTCATTGGGCCTGCTCTATTCCGCATTCACTTACTACACAGGTTTCAAAGTAAATAGCGGTGAATATAAATTGATGGGACTGGCCCCATATGGTGAACCCAAATACGTTAAAACAATAAAAGACCACCTTATCGATATAAAAGATGATGGGTCTTTTCGCTTGAACATGGAGTACTTCGATTATTGCACAGGTCTGAAAATGACCAACAGCAAATTCAATCGCCTTTTTGGTGGTTCTGCCAGAGGCAGAGAGGGTCAGCTTACTCAAAGAGAGATGGATATTGCAAAAAGCATCCAAGTAGTGACTGAAGAAATTATGATCAAATTGGCGATAACCACTAAAAAATTAACAGCCTCAGATAACTTATGTCTCGCTGGGGGAGTAGCACTGAACTGTGTCGGCAATGGAAAAATCATCAAAGAAGGCATCTTCAAAAATGTGTGGATTCAACCTGCAAGCGGAGATGCAGGGGGCGCTCTCGGTGCTGCACTAGCTATTCACTACCATCATTTAGGAGAGGAACGTGTCCTGCAAAGTAATGGAAGAGATTTTCAAAAAGGCAGTTATTTAGGACCGGCCTTTGATAACCAAACAATAAAAAAGTTCCTACAAAAGAACAACCTACCTCATGCCTACGTAGAGGAGGAAGACCACTTATGCGAAGAAGTGGCCAATTTACTCACCAAAGATAAGGTTATCGGTTGGTTTCATGGACGGATGGAATTTGGGCCCCGTGCGCTTGGCTCACGAAGTATTTTGGGGGATGCGCGCTCACAAGCAATGCAAAAAAATCTCAATCTGAAGATAAAATTTAGAGAATCGTTTCGTCCATTTGCTCCGAGTGTGGCCGCTGACAAAGCAAAAAATTATTTCCAATTTCCGGAGGGGGCAGAGAGTCCATACATGCTGGTTACTACTCCAGTAAGAGAAGATATCCGAATCCCCATGACTGAAGAACAAAAAAATTTATTCGGGATCGACAAATTAAATATTCCACGATCAACCCTTCCGGCCATCACCCATGTTGACTATTCTGCTAGGTTACAAACTGTTAATAAGATCGACAATCCTCGTTACTACAAATTACTAGATAAGTTTTATCAAAAAACAGGTTTTGCAATTTTTGTTAATACATCCTTTAATGTTCGAGGAGAACCAATAATTTGCAATCCGGAGGATGCCTATAAGTGTTTCATGCGCACAAATATGGATTATTTGGTGTTGGAAAACTTTATCCTTGACAAAAAAAAACAGCCAGATTTTCATGATAACATTAATTGGAAAGAAACGTTTGAATTAGATTAGGCCATAAAAGAGTAATAAAAACAATTAAATCAAAACGTATTGGATTACATCATGCAAACATTAACAAGCTTATACTGTATCAATCCTACCGATAAAGAAATAAAAAACTTTGGATATCTCTTTGCTGCAGTATTCTTTTTAATCCTTGCGGCCAATTATTATACAACAAAGAACATCTCAAATACTTCATATGTCTTTGCGGTGGTCAGTTTAGGATTTATCACCGTATCACGCTTATTTCCTCGATTTCTTGTTCCTCTATATAAATTTTGGATGACGATCGCAAAAGTACTCTCTTGGGTGAATATGAACCTAATTTTGATTTTAATTTTCGCTTTTCTGTTTACCCCTCTTAGCATAATTTTTCACATTATTAGAAGAGATCCTTTGTCCTTGAGAATTGATACCACCATTAACAGTTATTTTTCTCCAATGAAGATAGCTCAAAATTATCGCAGGCAATTTTGAGTTTTGAATAACTAGTGGTGTATTGTGGCATTCTCAGCATTGCAAACAAAAACCGAGTGGAGGTCTGAAAAATGAGTACCGGAAAAATGATGTTGGTTCGTGAGTTTTGGGATTTCTTGAAGGTGAGAAAAAAATTATGGTTACTTCCCATCGTAATGACATTATTACTACTAGGTACTCTAATAGTTCTAGCAGAAGGCAGTGCAGTAGCGCCGTTTATATACACGCTATTCTGATATAATCAAAACGCACGACGATAATGTTTCATTATCAAATATTTAAAACAAATCGTCTCTTTTACTCAGATCACAGTGATCAAAATCATAACCGTATTTTACTTAATAACAAGATAGAATCATCATTTTTGATATTATAGCGTTTATATATAAAAAAATTATCTTTCAGAAAACTATAAAAATCCACGACCGTATCGTCGTTCTTTGTTTGCTCAATTTTATTAGATGACATTAAAAACATATCAATGTTACTTTCATCTACTAATTTTTCAAAAGAACGCCCCCCTCTGGCCAATTTCCATGAAAATGGAGCAATTCCCATTTTATACGCAGCTTTATTTCTAAAGAAAGGGAGTATATTGTCCTCTATTGCCATTCGGACATTTGAAAAATCACCGCTATCAAAAGAATTTTCTAATTTTTGATAGTCAAATATACTGATCACATTGCCTGAGTAAATTTGATTGATAATAAAAGTAATATTGAAAACAATTACTAAGAAAACCAATAAGTATGCATTCTTCCTCTCAATAACTATCATTTTTTCGCTTATTAATCTGGTTTTTGACAGTAAGGTAGTTACTTTTGACCGTAAACCAATAATAGCAATAAGTATTATTATAATACTCATTAGCACAATGATTTCTTGACCCTTTAAAAAAGATCTTAGTGAAGGATTTTGAATGGCCATTGCAGGAATCAATAAAAATAATATTAAAAGGATTGAAATTGGAATAATTTTAGGAATAGAAAGAAGATTTTCTTTATCAAAAAAATACAAAAAGTAAAGAGTTAACGGCAGCAAGTATATGATTCTGTGGGATCCAACTAAATTGGACTGACCAATAACTATAAAGGTTAAAATATAAATAATTAACGTCGCAACAACTAGGCCAATTTCTTGGACCGATCTGAATGATTTTTTTATTAATCCGTACAATAGCATCAACGGAAATGTATAAATAATAACTGATAATAGGCCACCTTCTTTTATTGAAAAAATTAGTGCTAAGATTGGATTAATAACTATCCTGTAAATAGAAGGATGTAACTTATTAGCATTTACTTGCATTAAAACAATATCGAAATTTTTGTAATGAAAATATATCTGAGGAGTAATCAATATCAAAAATAGTATGCCAAAGATGATTATTTTTGTTATCTTTTCTGATTTCGAATAATGATTATTTGTAATAACCAAAGGAATAACGGCAAACATAAAAATAACTGTTTGAAATGATGTCAAGAAATTCAAAGCGCACAAAACAGACATTAAAACGATAAAAGATAATGATATTTTTTTTGATTTATAAATTTTAGTCAATATAACTACGTATCCCAAAGAAAACAATGAAAAAAGAACTTCAGGTCTTAGACAACTTGAATATTTCCAAAATATTGGATCAGAAAACAAAAAAAGGATCACAATAAATTTTTCAAAGTTTCTCTTCAGTACAAAGAGCAAGAGGATCAATGTGGCAAACGAAATCATTGTTGGAAGAAATTTTATCTGTAAGATAGGCGTAGTGAATAACTTCATAAACAAAAAATTTGCTATCGGCACAAACTGATAGTAACTAACATACTTGTTTAGCCCTATAAGATTTCCATGCGTATTAGAAATAAATCTTCCTTCACTAACATTTTTTGAAATATCATAAAAAAAACCTTCATCCGTATCTATCGATGGAAAAATTATCTTGAATAAAAGACTTACTAACACGATGAGAATTAGCAAAAAACTTGTGATAAATTTTTTTGTTTTAAAATTTAATACAATCAAAATTGCTCCAATGCATCTTACGTTCGGGCATAAGTTAATACAAGAAACCCTTTAGTTTTTGAAATACATACTTCGCGAAAACATCTGAACTTTGCTGATTCCAATGGCCATCATATTTGTAAAATAGTTTTTTTCTTTCCTCTATGCTCAAATATAAAAATAATTGCGTGCCACCGATAAGACCGGCTCCAATGCTTACAGAAAAATTCCTAGACCAATCTGGGCCCTGGCTCCCGTATTCCTTAAGGAGGAACGCACGATCAGGAATATGATTCACAATATAGGGTAACCTTACTTCTTTTAAATAATTTTTTATATCATCGATAGTTCTATCTTTTCCATAGTCTGCTAGTACTCGAAATCCAAAATTAATAAATTGATCAAATACATTTCCTAAGGAAGAAAAATTTTTCTTATCCTGAAAACCTTTTTTATTACCTCTGAATTCCCCTAAAAATTTCACGTTTCCAATAGAGATCCTGGCCACCCTGGCAGGAGTCCTACTAATTTTGTACCCAAGGTTGGGATCAAATCTCATAACCTTGCCCGTGTTTTCTATAATCATATATGACTTTAGATATTCAGGGTTACAAATTTTAAATGTGTAAAGCAAAAATACGAAAATTTCAAAAAAAATCAGAGAGCAGAGAACTGATAACGAAATTATAAAAAATGTTCCATATCGCCTTGGAAACACATTAGTTGCAAGTGCGGATATTATCAGCATATGCTTATCTCTACATATTTCATTTACGCCCACGCAAATCTTCTTACGGATAGTACGACTTACTGCTATCCATGCTACCTCGATATTTCTAAAAAAAGAATTAATAATAAATATTTTGAACAAAATCGCTCTGGACAAACAAACAGTGTAATGTTTATTCTCAAGTAGTAATCATTTTTATCTTGTCCTTTGGAGGAACATTGTCAACAATCATCAATGTTGGAATCATCGGATGTGGTTATTGGGGACCAAATCTCATAAGAAATTTTAACAGCACTCCTGGATGCATAGTTAAAATTGCCTCAGACCTAAAGTTCGACAAACTCG
>JADGBS010000071.1 GCA_015231325.1 Oligoflexia bacterium
ATCATTTAGAGATAGAGAACAATTAAATTTTTCGACTAATTCGTTCATTAATTTAGTTGCTGCTTTAATCCTTTCATTGAAACTAGTGACAGAAAAATTTGCATTGGTAACTGTGGCAAATAGACCATCGATGATTTCCTTACCAACAGACGGATCGAATTCATTTTTCTCGGATAATCCTTTTTCTGCACAAACTGATATCTCCTTAAAAATATGAATTAGTGAGTCTTGTAAATTGGCAACCTCTTCGCTTTTTCCACACATACCTTTCTTGGCATTACAGCCCTCGCCCTTCATCGCTTCTTGACATTGAAAACAAAACATACTCATAACTACTCCTCAAGTTTAATGTACTGTTACATAAAAAATTATTCGATCATTCACTGCCATCTACTATAGTCTTCCTGCCCGTAATCATTATTCGGAAGACTATATTATTCACTCCGAATCATTGTTAGCATCATTTTCATTCGCCCTTTAGCACGAACTGCATGCGGCCTATTTGCCGGCATAATAATAAACTGTCCTTGGATTACACGAAAGGGGGTACCTGCAATTTTTATCTCTGCCTCACCGTCTAAAACCTGGACGACGGCATCGAAAGGAGCGCTGTGTTCGTCGAGCTTTTGCTCGTTATCAAATGCAAATAAAGTTATGCTACCTTGTTTTACTCTGTGGATCTCTTTACTTACTATTGAACCTGGTGAGTACTGGATCTGATCGATCAGGTTGGCAACTTTGGGTCCTTCCACGATAACTCTCCTTTATAAAAAGATATCTTAGTAATTGCACATTCATTTGGATTAATGTAGGATAGATATTATCCTATATTAATCCAAGATATCAAGCAAGATATCTATATTTTAGTAAAAAAATGGAAATTATTAATAAATCAACACAATACGCGCTGAAAGCAATTTTCTCTATTAATAACTCGGAATACGCAAATCTCTCCTTACGAGAAATATCAACTCAAATTAGTGTTCCTCCGACCTTCCTAAGGAAAGTTCTCCAAAAATTGGGGGCCTCTGGAATTATCGAGGCCAGCAGCGGTCCAAATGGAGGATATAAAATTAAAAAGGACTTGAGCAAAATTACCCTCTACGAAATACATAAAATAATTCAAGGAGAGCTTACCTTAAATCGATGCTTTATTAATGATGATTTTCCTAATTCATTTCCCAAAAATAAATGCCCGTTACTAAAAAAATTTAGTAAAATTCAAACAGACTTAAATGATGCTTTAAAATCGCTTACATTGGCAGAAATAGCTAAACTATATAAAAATCATTTTTCAAAATAATATATATGTAAGTAAGGGAGGGGCAGACTTATGGTATCTGATACAATTGAAAAATTTGCAATTTCTGCTAAAACAAAGATTGATTTTTTAAATCAAAGTTTTTTTAAATACTTTATTTTGTCGATGATGGCAGGAATTTATATTGGTCTCGGAATCATGCTTATCTTTATTATTGGTGCACCACTCAAAGAGACAGGATCGGCCGCTACCAAAGCACTTATGGGAACATCATTTGGAATCGCATTAACGCTAGTAATTTTTGCGGGAGCAGAATTATTTACAGGAAACAACATGATTATGACCATAGGCAGCTTGGAAAAAAAGACTACTTGGCCAGATGCTATAAAAATTTGGATTGTAAGCTATATCGGAAATCTTTTTGGATCTCTTTTTTTGGCCATACTGATTGCCTTTTCTGGAATTATATTCAAAGAACCAGTAAATACTTTCATCATCGGCGCAGCCGCATTAAAAATGAAGGCCCCATTTGGTGAACTTTTATGCAGAGGAATTCTTTGTAATATGTTAGTTTGTTTGGCGGTATGGTGTTCTGCTCGGGCGAAAGATGATACTGCCAAATTGATTCTAATTTTTTGGTGTCTTTTTGCCTTTATAGGTAGCGGGCTAGAGCATAGTATCGCAAACATGACCTTATTAGGTATGTCGTTATTTATACCACACGATGCAACTGTTTCTTGGCCTGGATTTATTAATAACCTTATTCCGGTTACTATTGGCAATATTATTGGAGGAGGCGTTTTTATTGGAGCGGCCTATTGGTTTGTAGCATCTCCAGCAAAAAAGTGAACGAGGATGTAATCGACGATGAAAAGAAATATTACTAAAAATGAATTCAATCTTTTTTTTAATTTACTGAATATACACTATGATATTTTTGCACCTGTTAGAAAAAAAGGGCAGGGGGCATTTTCTGATACAGATATAATTTACTATGAAAAAGTAGTAACTTTCGATGAGATTGAGTGGGCAGAAAAGTCAACTTATTCGCCAAAGGATATTGTTTTTCCAGTCTCGCAAACGATTATCAATTTTATCGAAGATCGTCTTTTTATCCCCAATATGAAATCGTCGAAACCTATTTATATTTTAATGAGACCATGTGATATCAATGGAATAAAACGTATCGATGAGATTTTTTTAAACAACGGACCAAGCGAAGATTTTTATTATAAACGAATACGTGAAAAAATCTCCTTTGCTCTGATTGAGTGCATTGATGGTTTTGAAAATTGTTTCTGTGTTTCGATGAATGCAAACAAAAATAGTGATTGGGATTTTGCAATATCTTTGGATAAATACCGGCCATTTATTTCAATTGAGATTAAGAATGCTAAAATTGAAAATATCTTTCATTCTATGGTCACTGATGCTAGTAACATCGCTGCTCCAGAGGTTGCCAATAAAAATTTCGAAATATGTTTTCCAGAAAAAAATTTAAAAAAAGTAATGCTACCTAATATTAATGAAATGCCGGCATCTATATATTCAGATTCAGAATTTTGGGATGAATATAAAAACCGTTGTATTGCTTGTGGGCGGTGTAATACTACTTGCGTCACTTGTAGTTGTTTTTCTACTAACGATATTCGTTATGACGATAGTCAAAACGTAGGAGAAAGACAGAGAGTATGGGCCTCATGCCATATCTCTAAATTCTCTATGATGGCCGGCGGACACGAGATGCGAAAAGATAACGCTTCTCGAATGCGTTTTAAAACCTTTCATAAAATCTATGACTATAAAAAACGTTTTGGTGAAGAAAAGGGGCACATGTGTGTAGGATGTGGACGATGTGACGACAATTGTCCGGAATATATCTCATTCTCAATGATCATTAACAAGCTTTCTGCACGTATTTCTGCAGATATTAACGAGGGAAAAAAATGATCAACCAAACTTATGATGCCAACAACATTTTTATTCCTGTGCCACATAAAATTATGGATATCATTACAGAGACGGAGATTGATAAAACTTATAGGCTTAATCTTAATGTTGCAGGACTCCCTTCTTATGGACAATTTTATGAAGTATCCCTTCCTAAAATTGGAGAGGCCCCAATATCTGTATCTGATTTTGAGAAAGATTGGATTGATTTGACTATTCGTAAAATTGGCACGTTAACCAATTGCATTCATTCTCTTAAAATAGGGGATGTGCTTTATTTGCGTGGCCCTTATGGAAACTTTTTTCCAGTAGATTCTTTTGCTGGAAAACATTTGGTTATTGCAGCAGGAGGGTGCGGACTTGCACCTGTAAGGAGCGTAATTAATTACTTTTATCGCAACCTAGAGAAGCTTGCTAAGTTCGAATTACTAATGGGTTTCAAAACCATTAATGATCTTCTATTTAAGTACGATATTGATCGATGGGAAAAAAAGTTTAAATCCATAATCACACTTGATCACGGTTGTGATCTTTGGGCGGATCGGCCGGTCGGATTGATTACTGATTATGTGGGGCAGGTAGATTTTTCAGACAAAGAGAACATTTGCGTAATTATTGTTGGCCCTCCAGTTATGATCAAATTTACTGCTGATAAATTTGTGGCCGCAGGAATAAAGAAGGAAAACATTATTGTTTCTATGGAGAGAAGAATGTCGTGCGGAGTTGGAAAGTGTGGACACTGCAAAATAGATAGTACTTATATTTGTTGTGATGGGCCGGTGTTTACCTATGAGCGCGCAGAGAGATTCATTGACTGACTAAAAGGAAATATTTCTATGTCACTTGATATTAACAGAAAGATTATTCAAAAAAATGCGTACAGAATAACTAAAAAAAGAAATAAAACAGCTATTAGAATAAGAGTTCCTGGTGGCCATTTAGAAACAAAATATTTTCCAATTATTGCGCAGATTGCTGATCAATTCGGAAATGGTTCAGTTCATATTACAACTAGGCAAGGATTTGAAATCCCAGATATTGATTACAAATATATTCCAGAGATAAACAAATTATTATCAACATTGATAGTTGGTCTTGAGTGTTCTATCGGCGTATCTATTAATAACCCAGAAGAAGGTTATCCTGCTGCAGGTACTCGCAATATTTCTGCCTGCATAGGAAATCGGGTGTGTCCATTCGCCAATTTTGATACCACCAGTTTGGCACTACGAATGGAAAAGGAAGTTTATCCCAATAATTTTCACATAAAAATTGCCATCACTGGTTGTCCTAATGATTGTATCAAAGCACATCTGCAGGACTTTGGAATTATAGGCATGACTGAACCACAATATATTTATGATAAATGTATTGGTTGTGAAGCGTGTATCAATGCTTGTAAAAAATTTGTTACTGGGGCACTAACTTTGCACAATCACAAGGTAAAAAAAGATCATCGGCGATGTATTGGATGTGGAGAATGTATTCTGAAGTGTCCAACTTCTGCCTGGATTAGAAGCAATAAAACATTTTTTCGACTAATAATTTTAGGAAGAACCGGTAAGAAAAATCCTCGTCTGGCCGCCACTTTTCTTAATTGGGCCACTGAAGAGGTAGTAATTCAAGTTATTAAAAATATTTATGCTCTAATTGACAAAGAAATTGATAAAAGCTTACCGAAAGAACATCTTGGTTATATAATTGATCGCGTTGGTTTCAACCTTTTTAAAAATTCAGTACTACAAAATATCTGTCTAAATGAAGAGATTAAAATTGCGCAAAATTTATTTTTTATTGGTTATCAATATGAAAAAGATATTTTTATGGAAGTATAAAAGTATATATAAAAGTATAATAGAGGTGAAGCAGTGAAGAGAAAAATTATTACGATAAACGAAGATCTTTGTAATGGTTGTGGTATATGCACCACCGGTTGTTCTGAAGGTGCGTTACAAATTATAAATGGTAAGGCAAAATTAGTTCGAGAAGATTTTTGTGATGGTTTTGGTGATTGCATCGGTTCATGTCCTACGGGTGCTTTGAAGATTGAAAACCGCGAGGCATCCGCCTTCGATGAAATTGCGACGAAGCAACATTTGCTGACTACTCAAGGTGCGTTGGCGGTATCTAGAATGGAGGAAGCACAAAAGAAACACTCCGGTGAGCATAGTCATCAGCACTTGCATGGTGGTGGCTGTCCTGGAAGTAGAAGTATGCATTTTCCACGCGAGAAAAGGACTGACAGCGCTAGCAACCCTGAAAGTGCTTCAGAGTTATCTCAGTGGCCAATACAATTACACTTGGTATCTCCAAACGCGGAATTTTTTAAAAATCGTGAATTAGTAGTAATGAGTACTTGTGCTCCACTCGCGTCAGCAAATGTACATAGTAATTACCTTCGTGGAAGAAGTGTCGTTGTCGCTTGTCCAAAACTTGATGATACCGAACCATATGTAAGTAAATTGTCCGCCATAATCAGTGAACCAACAATTCCGAAGGTGATTATTGTACGTATGGAGGTACCTTGCTGTGGCGGACTTTCAGCGATTGTCAATGAGGCAAGGAAAAATTGCGCCCGTAAAGATATAGTGGTGGAAGAACACACTGTTAAAATTGATGGCGGTGCGATAGCAACAATCAAAATTATTGCTGCATAACACAAAAAAGTTCGCCGAAATTTTCTCAGTTCTTTTCCGATATGGGATAGCGGACTCCAATGCGGGAGAGATGTTTTTAAACGGATTGCCGCCCCCATGCTTGGTGGACTGGCCACCTCGTTCACTACGAAACTCCTGGCGCTCTCCAGGCCAAAAAATTAACCAGTGGCATAACCATTTGACCTGATTTTAATTTCTCTTCAGAAAGAGACACTACGGAATTTCCGCTAACACCATTTCGTTGTTCCTTGAGAGCAGTGATGGTATTTGCTTCTTTTTCATTTTGCACAGTTAAGCGAGTACTGATAGTAAATTCTTTGTGCAAAGCTTTACTTTTCCCTTGGAGATAAATCCAATATCTTCCATTGGTCAAAAAATTCAAATCTACACTCCATAGTCCATTCTTGAAAGAGGGATGAACATGTTGGAATTCTATTAATGCGGGATCAAAGGCAATTAAATAATGTTCATTTTTATCACTTCCCACAAAAGCGGCCCAGGTGATAAACAACATCAATAATCTCGCGTGCTTTTCCGATCACGTGTTTTTTCGAAAATATCATCATTAACAATTTTGATTAAGAATTTTGGAAGAACTTTGGATCTGAGCAATGTCGGGAAAGTATGCTCATATCTGTGAATGCTGTCTATTTGAAAAAATGCTAGGAGCGGAGGGTGTCGTAAATGAGTGAGTCACATTGCTACTTTAAGTGGTGCGGGATCGACAGTTCGTTGTATAAATTTTACACCGGCATCACTATTTTTTGCCACCTCTGCATCCAAAACTCCATCTCCAATTCTCCATTCATCATCTACCTCTGGATGGACACCTATAACTGCCACGCGTCCCCTGCCAAAATCAGCAATAAAGGCCGCAGGCAAACCATCAGAGTAACGGCCCCAAATTTCAACACGTTTTTCATCAATGAAAAAATTTGGCCCATCTTGAAAATAAAATTTTCTAGTTTTACCCTGCCAAAGAATAAGCTCTGCCCGCGCTTCCTTATCTACCTTATCACGATTATTGGTGCTACCAGGAATAAGGCCTAGGCCTTGATAACCATCATCTACGCTATCACCTACAAACGTTCCTGTAAGGTATGCCCCCGCACACACCCCTATGTAATGCCCTCCTGCGGATACAAAATTCGCAATCAGGTCGTACTCCTTACTTTTTAGTAGGGCATTTCTCATCTCTTCCTCATCCTCACCTCCAGGGATAGCTAAAATAGTTGCTCTACTCAAGGCCTTACTGATCTGGCCGGGATATGCTATCTGGGTACGAAAACCTGAGCGGCGTAGCAGATAGGCCAATTTTTCAACACAATCTTTGGACGCCCCTGGACCATCGTAGACTACGGCAAACCATTTATCAGCACTGCTATTTCTACTTCTTCCGCTTTTTTCAATTCTTTTTATTTCTATATCTTTTATATCTTTTGGCATTTCTTTAGACTCCAACCCTGCATAGGAAAATCCCCAGAGAGCAATACATAAAAGAACTAGATGTAAACGCAACGCGCACCTCCCCATATCAAACATCATCAAACATCTCTTCACACGCACTAAACTTATTTTCTGTGTACTGTATACTATGCTTATGCTGGTCGTGCCGGTGATCCTTCCCACTTTGAATTCCGAGGAAGTTCTTCTCCTTTCATTAGAAGCGAGAGTGCACCAAGTTCACTTCCATCTTGCATTCTAGAGTCATAAAGAACGACTGACATTGCTCCTAATGAGCAATGTTTTCCTATTCTAATGTTAGACATCTTCATCACTCGATCTTCGAAGAGATGTGTTTGTAATGTAGACCCAAAATTAATATAAGATTCGTCTCCAATTTCAACAAGATCAAATTCAGTTATTTCTTTTGTTTCCATATAAACGTATCTTCCAATTTTGGCACCCATCAATCGAAAAAAAAAGCAGACAAAAGGTGTTCCCATTGCAAAGTGCAAAAGACCTGGAAAAACCAAGTTATCACATAAAGAATTTATAATTTCTGATCGCCAAACAAAAGAATTCCAAAGAGGCCGCATCTGCGGTCTATATTGGCCTATAATTATCCATTTAATAGCAACAACTGCTAGCGTTGCCAATAACAAAGTGGAAAAAAATAGCATCGCTACTAGAAGTGAGCTAGTTAATAAGTTCATTTCCGCCATTACTGGCAGAAAAGGTGTAATGATGCTTACAAGTATGTAAGCAAAAAGAGTAGTGGGAAGAATTATTCTAATAAACTCAACACTTCCTCGAAAGATGATAGAACGAACACTCGGTCTGAAAGTCATATTTTCATCAAAGACGCTGCTGGGTTGGCGACGAGGAAGAAAAATCGCAGGGGAACCAAGCCAAGTGCCATTTTCGGGAATCCACTTTGATCCATCTGCGGAGGCACTTTCTGGCGCTAGTGGTGCAGTGGAAAGCACTCCTATAAGCGCACCTTTACCAATAACAGTTCCGCCAGGAAGAACCGCACTGTTACCTATAAAGGAACGAAAATCAATAGAGGTAACATCAATAGTAGCGTATCCTTGTTTTATAAAAGGACATCCTATGCTGACAGAATCGGCGACAAATGATTCCTCCCCAATATTTAAAAGATCAGTTGATATATGATCGACGGTTGAGATTTCTGAACGCCGACCTACTTTAGCACCCAACAGGCGTAACCAAGTTGGAAGATAGATGGTGCCATAAAGTGGTTGGCATATCGTAATATGAAAATGCATTAGCATATCGATTATCCACTTACGGATATATCTCAAACTTTCTACACTATATCGCCCTGGTTTACTTCGACCATATATGATCCATTTCATTGCCACTATTAGCATCGAAAAAATAACCACAAAACTAAAGCTAGCAGGAATGATTGCGGTCAAGGCAACCCATAGACCATAATTTTTATAAACAAAATAGAGTGCAATGACAGGGGATAAGGATGCAAGCATCGGCACTATAATTATCACTAAAAGGGCCACTCCTTGAAGAACGCTTAGGCGTATCTGTTTAAGTGATCGCAAAAAAGGGGCAAAAATATTTTGATCTTTCTCACCTTCTCCAACTTTTTTAATTTTTAAATATTCTTTTTCCCCCTCAGAAAAAAAAGATGCGGGAGATCCTCTCCCATTTTCGCCTTTTTTTACAATAGTTCTATTTGTAAGCATAGACAGTTCGAAAAGAGTCGACTCATCTTCCATTTTTGTTCCCGGGGATAATACGCTTCGTGGCCCTATAGAACAATCCTTACCAATGCTTACTGAATCAAGAATCAAAAACCCATCCACTATGGTATAACCTAACAGACTTACATCGGAGCTGATGCAAGAGTTATCGCCAATGGAGATAAGATCAAATACAGATATTCTATCGCTATCAAGATAAACGTTTTTTCCAATGTTAGCACCCATTAAACGGTAGTATAGGTTTATGAAGCATGTACCTACCATCATGCGTGTGGGTACTGTTGATAATAGTTGAGCGACAAACCAAAAACGAAAATAGCTAAGTCCCCACAATGGATATCGCCCGGGTTTGTAGCGTCCAATTAATAACCATTTGCTAAAGAATGCCACCGCTATCGAATAGGGAATATATAAAATTGTCATACTCACCAAAGCAATAAACAATGTAACCGGACTCTCTGCAAATTTTCTAAAGCAAAAAACAACAGGAAGTATATAAAGAAAATAAAAGATCAAGATGCTGAAAAACTGAGCGAAAGCACATAGAGCGTGAGTAAAGCTGGTGACTTTCGTCTTACTCTGCATATTATCATGAGTTGTCGCTGTACTGATCGCATCTGCATCAGAGACAGATTTGGCCATTTTTGCAGAGGTAATTAATTGTTCAGCATATGCAGCAAATGATTTGAGAGAACGATATTTATAAAGATCTCCTACCGAAAGATCTTGAAACAAAGGATTTTGTCGTAATTCAGAGATCATTTGGGTTGCAAGCAGAGAGTATCCTCCGAGATCAAAAAAATCATCCGCTAACGTAACCATCTCTCTATTTAGCAGGAGTTGCCATGACCTAGCAATCAGTAACTCCGTCTCACTATACTTCAAATATGCTGAATGATCCCCTATCTTATTATTATCATTAGCAATTTTAGCAACTTTGTTTTTTCGATCGCGAGGTAGAGGTATAGGAAGTGATTTTCTATCAACTTTCCCACTTGCTAACATCGGTAACTCTTTCAATATTTCAATATAGAAAGGCACCATATAAGCAGGTAATCGTTTGCGAAGAAAATTTTTAATTCTCTCTTCTTGAACAAATAACTCTTTTTCTAGCTCTTTTTCTCTTTCTCCTTTGTCTTGTTTTTGGTCTTGTAGCAATCCTCGTAAAGCAACATGGCCTACTAGATTCTTAATCCTTTTGCTCCCTGAAATCTCCTCGTGGACAACAACACAAGCGGCAGATACCCCTGGATATTGGAGTAGCTGTTTTTCTATCTCTGAAAGTTCTATTCTGAAACCGCGTAGTTTGACTTGCGAATCGATACGCCCGAGAAATTCTATTTCTCCATTAGAATTAAAACGTACTAAATCTCCTGTACGATAAAAACGGGAGGGATAACCTTTTGGAATTTCCAGAGGTAAATTAATAAAATGAGAGGTTGTTGATTGCTCAAGACCAACATATCCATCAGCAAGTCCCATACCTCCGATATAGAGTTCTCCAGGAAAACCTGGCGGAAGCTCTTCTTGATTTTGATCCAATATGGCCACAAGATAATTAGGAATTGGCCTACCAATTGTAATCTCTTGACCGAACACACAATCACTATAAGTTGCGATCACTGTTGTTTCTGTCGGACCGTAGGTATTTACAATCCTCCGTCCAGGACGAAACCAGCGAGCGACAAGATCTTTTTGTAATAACTCTCCTCCCGATATGAGTAGTCGCAAAGAAGGAATGGTATCCTCCATCATTGAGAGTTGAGTTGGCACTGATGAGAAGACAGTGATTTTTTCATCAGTAAGAAATTTGCCCAAATCCGGACCTGAATGAACAATATCTTCTGTCCCAACAACCAGCGTTGCTCCTCTGTAAAATGTAGGCCATATTTCTTCGAGTGAAGCATCGAACGCTACCGAAAGTCCTTGAAAAACTCGATCCTCGGTCCTTATTCCAAAAATCTTACCCTCAACACGTACAAGATTAGTGATAGCATAATGAGAAACGCGTACTCCTTTTGGTCTACCGCTAGAGCCAGAGGTATAAATCACATAGGCGATATCCTTAGAATCTGATATCTCTTCACTCTCTCTATATTTTTGTTGTTGGCGATATTTTCCATTTTTTTCAAGTTCTTCAATAATAAATTTATCGCAAGAGAGAGTGCGCCATTTCTCCTCTAGTACACAAGAGGTGATTACTATTTTTACGCCACAATTTTCGACAATATAGTTAATTCTATCTTGAGG
Organism: Oligoflexia bacterium; assembly: GCA_015231325.1. Taxonomy (GTDB): domain Bacteria; phylum Bdellovibrionota; class Bacteriovoracia; order Bacteriovoracales; family Bacteriovoracaceae; genus JADGAN01. Next base: position 11,307 of record JADGBS010000071.1, read on the forward strand.
ATATTCAGCATCTATTGGTACGTAAGCAGCTCCGCTCTTTAAAACCGCCAACATGGAGATAAAAATATTAGTAGATCTCGGCAACAAAATCGCCACGAACTCACCTTTCTTGATTCCAGCTGCAAACAATATATCCGCGAGATGGTTCGCTTGCAAATCCACTTCACCATACGTTATCTTCTGCTGACCAAAAGAGATCGCAATTCGTTTATTGTATTTTATAACACTCTCTTCAAAAATATGGTGGAGGCACTTCGGAGTGCAAAGATCATGCTCAATCACTGATCCTCTCCAACTCTTTAAGAGATAGCGTTCCCGCGCTGTCAGAAAAGAGATCTGCGAGATCCTGCAATCTGCTTCAAAAAAAAGAGTGTTAACGATATTCCAAAAGTGTAATTGAATGTTCGAAATATTGAAGGCCTTGTGTTGAGCAGCAAAAGAGTCTGAACATAAAACTTTTAAGTATGGATCAAAAGTTAAAGATAATGATCGTTCAAACTCATCATTATCAGATCGAATAACAGCAATAAATTTCAAAGATCTTTTATCTTTATCTTTATCTTTATCTTGATCTTTATTTCCAGATACAACTGCATCTGAAACTGTGGGACCCTCTATACAAAAAGATTCCTCACCTAAACTAATGGCCCTCGCAATATTATCAAGCAGAGATTTTGCAGATAACTCTGTTGAAATTTTTATTTTGCAAGAAAAATTCCCAGATTCAATTACAATTTGTTTAAGATCAGAAAAAGGAGCATACCGAAAGAACAAAATAGCAAGAGCAGTAAAGGGCCGTGCCCAGTTATAATTATGATCATAGAAATTATCGCTTATGTTGATTTTCCATCTATCTTTAAATTCTGTAAGCTCTTTTGGCCCTTCTAGAACTATAAACTCTTTCAACTCCACAAGTTCGGCAAACTCTGTAAGTTCTGCCAAAGTGGGAGGTAAATATTTCAAAAAATCGCATGAGGACTCAGAAGATGACGGTAAGAAGATTCCTGTACTTTCTCTTGTAATTTCCGGAAAAGACTTAAGTTTATTATTGTAGACATTCATTCAATCCCCTAAATATATTACATATATAATGTCATTTTGATTGTACTGATTAGAAGACAAAAAAACACCTGCGTCAACAGTGATTTGTCGAAAATCTAGAGAGTTTTCCCTTTGACATAAATTACGACACTATCCCATGCAGTAATTTCTCTTCGTTTCTTTTATCGATTTGCTTCCATTGTACTCCTTAAAAATAATAAAGTTCATTTCTTACAGGGTTTGGGCATTAAATTTGCAAGCAATCTTAGTAGAGGTGATCAAGAGGTGCCTGATGCCAAGGTTGTTACAACTTAGTGTCATATTGATTCTCTCTATTGAGAAAAATTAATAAAAATTAAGAAAAAATTAAGGAGTCATTTATGAAGCGAATGAGTTATTTTTTTGTTTTGGTGTCGTTTTGGGCCTTTTCTAATTTTACTTTCGCGGTTAGTGAGCAAGATTGCATTGATATGGTATCAAATAAAAGTGCTCGTGAGGGGACCATCTTTTGCGCACAATGCTTACAAGAGAGTTGGCCTACGCTTGACGTGGATAATATGGTTTTGTACCAATGCGTAAAGTACAAACACGTATTAGAAAAGGTTTGCTCTAAAAATTTTTTGAATTCAGTATTAAATTATCGTAATAAAGATCGTGATGAAAACAGCAGAAATAATGAAAAAAATTGTCTGCTTAAATGTGCTCTAAAGCATCCGCTGGAACTGCTTGCAGCAAATGCCGAAGTGTGTTCCTTTGATGAATCAAATAATGAAAGCAGCGGAAGTTTTGATGATACTTACAAAAACTGCTTTCTAACCAAGGCCACTCCCACTAGTGGGGGAATGAATATTTACGTAAATAACCAATGCAAAAAACGAGTGTTAATTCATGGATTAGTTGTTCCATTGAGTGATAACGTCGATGTCGATAACAATAAAAATCTTCTAGCAAATCCATCCTACTCATTCAAAGTAATTTATCCTCATAGTGGATGGGTCCTATTGTATGATCTTAAAAAAATTTCATCAGCAAAATCATGGGATTTTCGCTATTACATCAATTGGAATTGTTACGAGGAAAGTGCTGCAATATTCTCCTGTATAAATTCGGCCAGTGATCGTAAGATAAAAGAAAAAATTTGTAAATATGGCGAGTATGAAGAATTAGGGCAATTGCATTAATCATCGGGAAATGAAAAAATTATTTTTTGCTCGATTCAACGATTCACTTTCAGCGAATCACCCAGAATGTCGAGTAGTTTCCTATTTTTTTTCTCCCACTGTAGAAATGTCTTTGGCCCCATAGGTTTGTAATATATTTTTGGCCTTATCTTCCCAGGTAGAGTCATCAACATGAATCGACATTAAAATGCCCCCTTCTTTAACAATACCTTCATAGCGTTTGGCCTCATACTCAGAAAATCCCATTCCAATTAATCCGCCAGCGATTCCACCAACTGCTCCCCCTATTCCTATTCCAGCAATTGCGCCCATAATAGGTCCAGCTGCTACAAACGGTCCCACACCTGGAATTGCCAAGGCACCTATTCCTGCAAGCCATCCCAATATTCCACCAGTTAAAATTCCGGCAGTTCCTCCTGCCGTTACTCCTTCTGGGGCCTTAGTAGCTTTTTCATGAGCAAAATCTTTAGATTCAGATGGAGATTGCATTAAAACTGAAATATCGGAATTTCTAAATCCGCTAGTTTTAAAAGAATCGACTGCGTTTTCTAAAGATATACGATCTTTAAATATACCAAACACCGCATTTTTTCCAATTTTATCTTTTCCAACTTTAATATTTTCCATTAAAATTCTCCCGCAATAAAATATTATTATTATAATCAAAAAATATAATTTATTTTTTTAGTTCAATTTTATTTCTTATTTTTTTGGATCCCGCCAATTCTTTTGCTATAGATACTACTCTATCTATTTCTTCTTGGCTTTTTAATTTACCTTTCAAGGTGACGGTGTCTCTTAGAGTGATAATTTTAATATTTTTGGCGGAGGTTGATAGACTATCGTCTGAAGTTAGTTTTTGGCGAATTTGTCTAGTCAATTGAACATCGGCATCAGTGCCTTTGCTTTGAGTATCAGCGGTAATGGTATTCTTGTCTCCATTTATGTAACCACTTGTGGTGGCATTATATGCAGCATTCGATCCGCTAGACATGCTAGCACTACCCATGTCCGACGCTGTAGCATCTGAGGCATTTGCTCCTGTTTTTGCGCATGCGTTAATAGAGCTAGATACGGAAATAGAAAAAAACATCATAATAGAAAAAGCCCAAAAACAAAACAATATACAATTATTTTTTTGGATTAAGAGTAGTTTTTTCATAAAACACCTTTAAAATAAAAGTTAATTAACAGTTACTTACTTGGCAATTTCAATGCTCTTGCCATTAGCATGAACATGAACATGAACATGAACATCAAGAAAAGTATATATTTTTTTCCTTGATGTTCTATTGAAGTTTATTGTTTTTTATAAATTCTTCTAATTCTTTTTCAGCACGTTCTTTTTCATATCCATATTTTTTTTGAATATGTCCCTTGAGTTCCTCATATGTTCCTTTCATTTTCTCAACATCATCATTTGTAAACTTACCCCATTGCTGTTGTATTTTTGATTTTGCTATTTTCCAATTTCCCTTAATTATATCTTTGTTCATAGGAACCTCCAATAACAGTAATAAAGATTAGGTAGCTCTAGTTGCATCCTAGCATGCATTTCATAAACATAAACCAAACATTAAATGAAATAATATTAATCCAACATCGAGGGCCATTTTAAAATTTCAAGATCACTGGCCAATTTAAGGTTATTTTTCGCATACTGATGATTTTTTAATACATGATGGTTATCTAACCATTCCATTAAGATCGATATCTTGGTTTGCACTAACCACTATAAAAAATTATTTTACAAACTCTAAATAGTTAATTAACTTGAAATTTGAAAATTTAATCTGAAAGGAGAGCATATCGCCCTTTTATTTTGCTCATTAGCGATCAATTGTTACACTTGGCCAGACATTTTTGAAAATCTCTAAGAATCGACCTATAGGAACTATTGTACTGCTCATAACATTCCTCTTTCGAATAAAGAGGATTCTTCAGGCATTGGTCTTTTTCCCACCGAGAAATGTCCATATTAGTGTCTCTGGCCCCATAACAAGCATCTTCACATAATCCCGCATTTGCAACAGTGATTGTAGTAGATAAAAACAATGATATTACTAATGCAAATAATCCTTTCATCAAAAAATCCTTTGGATACTCTGTCCTTTAGGGCAGAGAGGAAAAAGAATGCCCTTCGGCGAGAATCGCTGCGGAAGCAGCGAAATCCGGCATTCTCTCTATTAATAAAGTTCTAAAGCTCTCTTTTATTTTTAGTAGTTTTACTTTTGCGGAGGAGTGAATTTTTCTTCCATCT
>JADGBS010000072.1:0-15305 GCA_015231325.1 Oligoflexia bacterium
CGTTTGTTTTCATCAGTGACCCAATCTTTAATCGAGAAGTCTCCTGCCATGTTTTTGGTATACTCTAAAAATTTAACATAGGTCGAAAAAGTAGACAGTACTGAGGCCCCAACTTTAGTTTCCTCTAGCGGTCTTACCCCCCTTTCGCAACCAGGGGTCTTGGAAAATTTTTCTAGTAAGGTGTCCCGGTTATTGATGGCGGTTTCAAAAAGTTCCTTGTTAATGAGTAGTTTGTTAGTCCAGCAATAATATAAAACCGAGTAGAGAACATCCCTCGCAGCATTGTCCCAGAAAGGCTCTGTTTTGGGAGCAGGAGGGATTAGTGATGCGCAAATGGCCTCGATGTTGGTGACCGTCTTAATCTCGTTGAAGATGCACCAACCGACACTTCTCTCATCCAAGGGATTAAAAATTATGTCGGTGGTGGGGTCATAAAAACGGGAGACAAAGTCGCCTTTAAAATCATAAATGATCGCCTTTTCGTTACGTGCTACCACCTTCTCAATTACTTTACAAAGCAGCTGAGTCTTGCCGGCCCCTGGGCGGCCAATGGTGAAGGAGTGCCGGTTTTCACAGTTGAAAGGGATGGAGATCTGCCTATTGAGTTCAATGTCATTTTTATGGTTCTTAATTTTTTTTGAGAATTCCCTATCACTTAAAAATACCGCCCCCCGGATATGCCTTTCCCTTAAAACATTTCGCGACTTGAACCAAAAGAAGGAGTAGAAGCACGGAAGCAGTAACCATAAGTGATTAACTTGCTATAGATATACGTAAATTGAATAGCACTGCAATCGTAAGCACCAACGCTGAAAAATTTTACCCCTTTGAAGAAGGGAATTTTTGCTACAACGAAGGCCACTAACGATTCAAAATATAATAGTTTGGAATTGGTATAAACGCTTTTTAAAAAAATAAAATTAATTACGTTGTACAGCAATTGCAGGGTCAATATGATCAGAATGAAATAGATGATCATCCTGATCATCATCTTAAGGTCAGTTAAATAGCGGATAAAACCTTTAAACGCCTCTGCTTCATTTCGCCTGATCATCTGTTGATGGCCTCCAATTCAATCGCTACTTTCTCCGCTTCTGTTTTTATAAATTCTTCTTTGGCCTTGTTGTTGGCGAAATCAAAATCGCCAGGGAGAGACTTCCCGTAAACGTGGCCAAGCATACTGACAATTTTGCTCATTACGTACCTGATTTGAAAAGTCGACGATGATAGTATTACGTTGTGACGTAAGTTTTTTTTGCTCCGAAGATTAATATCAGTTAAACATGCTAGCTGGTCTTTTTGATTTTGCTGAATTAACGATAGTTGCTCTAATATGGAGCAATAATCGCTCTCTTTTTTTGAGAAGATGAGAAAACGGATATACTCGGATACGCTTTTTTTAGCACCCTTTGCTTTTTCTTCTAAATTTTCCCTTTCAATGTCGGTCACTCTTATTGTAATTTTTTCTGATTTCATCGTTCGATCTCCCTACTAATATTTTTTGAATGATGGTCAATTTCATGGATATCTTTACTCATGGGAGGGATATTAAAAAGTTCCCTTTCGGTGGATTTTCCAATTTGATTGGCGGCAATTTTAAATTCTAGGGATGATGTTTTTGAGTTTTCCTGGCCGATATTTTTTTCCAAGAGAGAGACGCTGTTGGTAAAGATTTTTATGTCTTCTCTAATCCTGGTAACCGCAACGTAGGCGGAATTAAAGTTGGCCTTCTTGGCATCTGCTGACCAAATAAGTTTATCCACCGTTGTACCTTGGGATTTATATTCAGTAAGCGCATAGGCGTGATTAATGTAGGAGTATGGTCGTTTGCCAATCTCAGAGAGATTAAATTTAATCTTCTTGTTATCTACTAGCGCAACCACCTCTCCCTTATGATTAATTTTTTTTATGGTTCCAATATGTCCGTTTTTTACTCCCAGATATTTATCTTTTTTGCCGAAGATAATTTTATCGCCCACGGCAAATTCCTTTTTTTCTTTATTGAAGACCTGGATTTTTTTTAGTTGGTTTAGTGAATTTAAGGAAATGCCCAGCTTCCTCTCTGGATTTTTTTTATCAAATTGAGTAATAATGATCTCATTTTTATCAACGGCAGCGATCACTCCAAAAGTTCCGCTCTTAATATTTCCGATTTGCTTTTCAAAAAAGACCACTTGTTGCTCATTGTAGCTTTCGGCATGCATTTGAGCAGTACCAGATAGTGAGAGAGAGCTTAAGGTGGGGAATGTAAATCCGTTGGCGTCTATTCTTCCATCCTCCTTTAATGTCGTTCTAATGGCCTGGTTTATTATCTCCTTTTCTTGGTTGGTATTGGTGAGAATCAGAACGCTTTTGCTCTTATCTGTGTGAAGATACTCGTCTTTAATAGTGGCGATCTTCAGTTGATCATCTGTTAGCTCGACAATCTTGTTGGTGGATTTTAGAAGATCGAAGGTACTTTTTAAGTGTACTGGGTCTTTTCCACTGCGCATATATTCACTCAGTCCTTTTACAATCGCCTTGGCCTCTTCTGTTCGCTGCCGAACCAGGTCTTTCATCTCCACAAATATTAGCTGGCCTTCTTTTTGTAGATCACTGAAGATCTTTCCTTGATCAATGCTGGTGAATTGCTTCACATCTCCGGTGAGAACCACCTTCGCTTGATATTTATTGGCCAAATCTAAAAGACGTTCCATTTTTTTTGAACCAATCATTCCTGCTTCATCGACAACCCAAATCTCTTTTTTAGAAGAGATTTGCTTGCTGAAATTTTGGTGAGTAGATTTTAATAGGAATGAATCGATGGTCTCACTTTTTTCCAGATGAGCACCTGATTGCAATTCTAACTGCGCTTTACCGGTGGGGGCGAGTCCTCTGATGGTAAAAGGGGTTTTAGTTAGTGCCGCGCGAACGGAATCCATTACGTGAGTTTTTCCGGTTCCGGCATCTCCCTGAATCCCAATTATTCTATCTTTGGCGGTTAGTATAAAGTTCAAGGCATCCTTTTGACCGGGGGTTAGGTGGGGATTGGCGGCGATGACTTTATTGACGGCTGGGACATCGATATAGACCGATGATTTATTTTTTCCATCCCGTACATGCTCCACAACCTTTAATTCAATTTTTTGCATTTCCTTGGTAGCAAAATATTCAAAATTTCTTTTGGTTCCAACACAGGAGAGCTGATCGCTTTTAATAAATTCTTTCACTTCTTTATGAATTTGATCTGGGGAATAGTTACCCAGAGTTATTTTTATAGTTTGATTTATAAGTTCAGTCATTTTCCATGCGCTTTTATTCGCCTCAATGCTATTAACTGATTCCTTAATGCTTTCCGTGAGGTCAGATAATTCGTGAGTGTCGTTAACATTACCGATGCTTTTCACATAGATGATCGCGCTAGCATGGAGTTCATGGAGGGAGGTGTTGAAATTTTTGAGACCTTCATTGACCGCACTTCTCAGCTCGTCCTTACTTAATTCTTGTGCCTTGGGAAGTCTGGTATCGAGAGCGGCCATTTCCGTCAGCTTGCCATGTCGCAAGTGTGGGTAAAGTTTTTCTAACTCTTCCTTCCTTTTTTCTACCTCCTCCTGTCGTTTAGAGTAATAACGATTAACTTCATTCGGTACTCCCTTGATTTCAAAAAACCCCTCTTTGCGATCAGTAATTTCGATAGTATAACCAAGTTCTTTTAATTTAGGAGCAAGATAGGCGCGAAAAATTAGACCGATATGTTTTTGATCAATAAATATTTTATCATTATGAATGGTCTTGAACTGGTTATTTAAATCCTTGGTCAAGTTCATCACCACCGCGTGGAAATGCAAGTGAGGATCTCTAAGCCGGTTAGTATGGTGTTCAAATATCGACGCCAACATCTTCCCCGTGTTTTCTACCCTCTTTTCACCGTCCTCCATCACCCTGGTTTGAAGATAATTTTCCTCTACATATTTTAAAGTTTCCTTAACTGCTTCAAAGCAGGCGTCTCTAATTCGAGGATCACTCATCGCTAATATCGAGACACTCTTGGGGGCGCCAAAAGTTAAATCCATGCCTGCACGATGATCTTTTTCTCCGGCACTTTTAACCAATTTTTCACCATCTAGACCAAAACCCTTAACTAAATTATCAAAAATTTTAAAATCAACCTCTTTCCCGTCCAATCCTAAATCTTTGGCTACTGCCCCTATCCATTCACTAACTTTAGCGCCTTTCTCATAGTATTCTCCCCCGGCAAATCGATAATATTCAGTAGCACCACCACTGGAAATTGTTGTTAGGGAGAGCATAATAATTCTACCCCTGCGTTCATAAGCGGATCTTTTGGGACCGCACCACAATCTACATATTTAGAAACTACCTCGTGAAATTTTTTATTGAACTCATTGCTTCTCTTTTTAAAATCTCGCACCTCTGTGCGCATTTCGGTAAAGAATTGTTTATTCCATTCAAATATTTCCTTATCCATTTGCGCTTGATTAGATTTGAATCGTTGTTTGAACGCGGCCGATTCGTTCTCGATATGCGCTACTGTCGCCAGCCAATCTTTTTGAATGGATTCTTTTTTTTCTTTAAAGGCCTTTTGAAATTGTCGGTCAAACTCATCGGGTTTAAAAAAATCCTTTTGACTTTTTTCAAAGTTTCTATCGAAATCTATAAAGGCCTTATGCCTTTTATCCCTTGAAACCCAATCACTAGTAGGTTTTCCTTCCAACTTTCTTCGTTCAATATATTCTTCACGTTTTTTCTTGGCCTCCTTGAGCCAATCGGGAATATCCTCGTTCTTTATATCATGATTACTGTTGATACTTTCAGCAGCGACAGCATTACCAGAGTGCATAAGATGAAAAAAACATAATTGAATTAATACCCATAATAATAATTTCATTGCAACATCCCCTTGAATTCGTCGACTCGGTCCGTTTTTGATGATTTAAATAAAGCGTTATCCTCTTTGTCTTTTTGATACTCATCTTTTAACTTTTCACCTTCAATTGCTATTTGTTGCTTATTCTGCATTAGATGATTTGATATCCTATTTTTTTGAAGGTCAGGATTTTTAAAAGTCTCAGATATTCTCGCTTCGAGATTATCATATTTTTTTTGATCGGCCCAATTGAGATTATTAGATATGGGATGTTTTTTTATAAAAGAATTATTTTCATATTCAAAATTATTTTCAATGGTTTCTTTGCTCTGTGCTTTTTTAAAATCCAATTCATAATTACTCCTGTTCAATCTATCGTTAACATATTCTTTAGCATGTGAATTGAGTTCCTTGAGGGAATTATAATCACCTAAGTTAGATTGAGTTATTAAATGTTTGACGGTTTCTTCTTGTATACCTTCCTTACTCACCATCCAGTGCATAAGCCCATCCATTCCCGCTTGATTAATTGATCCCATAGTCTGCTCATAATTTTCTTTTTGCTTAGAAATTTGTTCCAACTTACTAACAGAGTCCGAATGTTTAAGCGAAGTTTGCTGATGTTTATCAAGGGCATCAGAAAGGGCGTGCTCCATCGATCTACCTTCGCTGGAATCTAGTTTGTGCAATAGATCTTTTGCGGTAGTGGCCTCTTCACTTTGAGCTTCGTTGTATTGCGAGCTGGACATAAATTGCAGCATTTTGCCAATTTGTTCGTTAGAGATATGTTCTTTTCCAATAGCAGATTGTGCATTTATTTTAGCACCTAGTTCTGCAATTTTAATATTGCCGCCAATTCCTGCAGTTGCTTCCACCTGACTCCGAATAGATTTGGCAACACTATCGTTAATCCCAATATTTTTTGCGTACTGGTTGAGCAGGTTTTGACTTTTTTCATTAGAATGAGAAAGGAAGTGTCTATCCGCTTCTGATAATCCCTCTGAATATATTTTGGATTTATTAATATGATCGGTGGTGGAATTTTTTAACGAGGATAAATATCCAGTTGATTGCAGATTATCCATCATCGTAGAATGTTCTTGCGAGGTAGCTTCATTATAACTCTCTCTAATAGACGATCCTGCGTTACTGCTAAAATTTAGAGATAGCGGGGTAGATGAAGCAGGCATTTCTAAATAATTACCATTAGTTGTTGTTTTGGTTCTTATTCCATCTGCGCCCTGATATGACATTGTTCCTTCCGTTGTTTGCGGAGTAAGATTTGCCTGAAAGGCGCTTTGATTTTGATAGTTCATTTGACCAAGACTAACATTTCCACTAGTTGCCTCCGCAGCAGCACTGGAAGCAGGGCGATCATATCCATCCATTAGCCTTCCCGCGAGAGAGGCCATCATGCTACCCGAAGCATTGATTACCAGCCAAGAGATCATCGGAATGCTTAACGACAGATAACCAGTAATGGCCGCATAATCAGATAAAACATTTCCTAACTCAGTGTTGGTCATGATAGTGAGACCAGTTAAAAATCCGTTCCCATCCGCCACCATCGCTACCGACGCAGCTTTTTGACTATGGTAAGAGACTCCAAAATGTAAAATGGCGTAAAGCGGAGACCAGAGGTTAATCCAAAAAAGCGCCATGGCGTACCTAGAGAGGACCTTGGTGGCATTGGGGAGCATCGCCATAATCATCACGATGGGAAAAATTGCATAGATAAGGGACTCGAAAATATTATGCAAAATAGGGAGCATCTTTTTTGCTAATTTCCCCATCACTGAAAAAGTAGTTCTTCTTTCCGCTTCTGCTTTGGCCAAAGAAAAATCCTCTGCTGCCGCCGCAGCATCAGCGTCGGTAGCAAAATTCATCATCCCCCGTTTAAAACTATTGGCCAAAATATTTTGCGAAAGAATTTGGGAATTGTTCAGAGTAAGATTGGTCAAATAGCGATAAGCGACTGGCATCGCGGAGGAAAAACGAGCAACCGCCTCGTTAAGTCGTTCAGTAAACTCTCTATGCTCGGTGGTTTTGGAAATAAATTTTGCTCCGTTTACTCTCATTGCATTATTCAACTCATTTTCTATGTCCTCTCTTAGAGCAGAATTAAAACCCTCTAGGCATGGAATAACCATTCTTTCTCTGTTGATATTTTCATAAGTAAATGCCCTGCTTTTAGATGTTTTTGTACCCAGGAAATCCAGAAGATTTTTTTCTTTCAAAATATCATCCCAAGAATAGCGGCCAAGAAAAATGTCGTAATAAACACAACTCTTCCAAAAATCGGTTAAATTTGACGACACCCGCGCGGTGGTGATTTCAAATCTAGTAGATTCTTCTACCAGCGTTTGGGCGAATAAAAGTCCGTTCTCAGAGTATTTAATTTCATTCGGTAGCGAGAATACGGTTTCGAAACTGCGGGTGAGCCAGTCGCCAAAACGATTGAAAAAGGTTGCAGTAGCAGTTATTCCTAGTGGAACATTTTCTACCACCGCAGAATTTGCAGGAACTACCCGATCAGTAATGATGATGGCGGTTTTGGGAACAATTAGTGCCATGTTAATCAGAATGGTTGCCAGAATCCATCGCAGATCAAGCTTACCTTTCTGAAAAGCGGCGGCGGTTAAAATACCAAAAAATCCCAGCAGAGCGGTAATCTTTATGGCCACCAGATAGTCGTTATTACCAAAGATCTGCGCGATCCCATTAAAGATCATTCGTAAAAAATCACCACTACCGTAAGAGAATATTTCAAAGTTCATCTGGAACCCCACAGTGCACTGGAAATAAAACCACTGCCTACACGACTCATTAAGGTCTTTTCATACATCTGAATCCGTTGAAGCATCTCCAAGGATTTTTCGGCATTAACCCTATTTTCCTTGGATAACTCGGCAATTCCCTTTAATACATGCTGAATTTTTGCCCGATATTCTTTTACTTGTACCGAATTCGACATTCCGTTTTTTAGCATTGATGCTTGCTGTTCTACTCGCGCAATAGTGGTATTTAACGACTTAAGCAAAATGTCGATAGCAATCAGGGCGGTGTAATCGTGATAAATTGAACTTAGATCGTTTCCTCTAGGATAGTAGGCAGAAAGCACAGTTAAAAAGCGATGCAGTGGAATGGAAGTGGCATTAATCAATCCCTTCTCTTCGAGCGATAAATTCTCATCACTGTAGATTTTATTAATAATACTGCGAACTATATTATTTACTTTTACAAAAAGACCCTCCCAATCTGGAGATATTTCCCTCATATCTGTAAGTTTGGTACATCCATCTGGATTATTGTTTCGGGTCTCACAACGATATAACATCAAAGTGTGATTCGATCCCTTCCCCATCAATAATGCTTTTTTGATATTTTCAAAGCGCTCATTTTTGATGTTGTCATTTAGCGCCGGTTCTACCGGAATTATACTGCTTTTTGCATCGGAACCGGAGTCGGCATCACTAATAAGTAAAGTCCCGGTTAAATTCATAATAATTTCTGCAAATTCTAAATCGTTTTTAAAATATGGATCTTGCATCAGCACATACCATGCCAAATTACCCTTCACAAAAGCGACTTTGTTAGCACCTTCTCCACTGGCCTCGGTGGTTTTAAGTTGTCCTCCGTTAGTACAGGCGTAGTTAGCGTGCTCCCAATCTTCTCCGTAATCTTGCATCCTTTTTACGGTACAGTTTCCTTCGCGAGCGCCAAAAAAATCCATAGTTCCACCAACCATTTGGGTAGCAATGGCACACGAATCCTTGCTTAATTTTTTAAACTCATTGGCCCATTCTTGAATTTTTTGCATCACTCCTGCCAATTGCGGTGAAACCACTTGAATCGCTAACATGAAAGCAAGTGATTGGGCATTTTGTCCGATTGCACGTAATCCTTGGATAAATTGATCAGCGTTGATTGCGGAAAATCCTCCGGTATAGAAATCAATACCACCACAACCAGCTGAAAATTTCGGGGTTTGTAGATCAATCAGTTGAAACGGTTGAGTGATCGCTGCCCTAGTAGAAATTCCGCCAAAAGTGGCATAACGAGCGGTCTGTCCCTCATAGACCCCAGGCCTAGTGGTATTGATGTAATTTTGATTATCAAACCATTGGTTGACCTTATCGGAGGTAGTGGCGCTCACTTCTAGTGAAGCGATTAGAATTAGTAGTAATAACGGCATTGATACGAACGATACAAAAAATATTTTATACAACATTACTTACTCCCCATTTTTTGGGACGCCACTACGATTTTTTGGGAGAGGGTACTCCAATCAGTATATCCAAAACTAATTGGAGCAATCATATTGGTGAGTGGATTAACCAAATAGAGTGCAGGAACAACGCTAAGATTAAGCTTCTCCCCTAAAAGATAATTTTTTTTAGGACTAGCAAACTCCGGTAATATAGCTCCATCTAAAGTTACTGCCACAATTGAAAAATTGAATTCATCCCCGAACTTTTTTATGATCGGTGAAAAGCTGTGACAGTGAGGACAACTCCCTTTAAAGAAAAATATCAACCCATAATCTTTTGCGATTTTACGGAGATCCTCTTCTTGCTTTGTAAAATCTTTCTCATTTTGCGCAACAATGGCCTCAGTGATTGTTGGTTTTTCCAAGGTATAATCCAATTCAGGATTTACCCAAATACTTTCCTTGAATGCCACTGAAAATTTTTGTGCTTGCTCATTAATTCTTTTAGTAAGGTAAAGGTATTTTTTTATATTCTTCTCAGTAGGAACCATCACTGCTTGGGCCATGGCATCCTCCCACTTTTTTCCCTGGGCCTCCAGCATTTGCTTGGGAGTTACTACCTCGTCTTTTTGTATTTCGTTCGGTGATTTTTTTTGCGCTTCTTTTTCTGGGGCGGCAATTAATTTCTCATACCACCACCAACCACGTTCTCTATCATCGAAAAATCCCTTATCCTCAGTAGCAAGGGCATTAATGGTCATAAATGACGTAAAGATAAAAAAGGAGAAAAAACATAATGGAGAGATTAAATATCTCATCAGCGGTTCTCCTTTCTTATTTCTTTTAGTTCTTTTAGTTTATGTTCAATAGTGGTTTTAAATTTTGCGACAGATTGATCAACCCCTGGGGTATTATCATTACTCACCTTGCTCATGGCATCGTTATAAAATTCTGAAAAATTAATTTTATCGAAATCAAGTGTCTCTAATTCGGTCAAAGTAAATCCTGAGCAATCTGGGGATTTGACTTCTCCAAAACCTTTACTCAACTGACTTTTCCCTTGCTCAATAATAATTCGTGCTAATTTTGAAGGATAAATGCAATATGCCTGATAAGTTCTACGATTGAGAACATTTCCTGTTTTGTAACTACCAATATAGTGCGCCCGACCCGCTTCTCTGGCCATACCCAGTTCTTTCTCGTCACTACTGCAATCCGAAATTCCAATACTCATTCCCCAGCCACTATCTTTGCAGCAGTTTTTAAAACCGAGCATGTGTTGCTTGCACTCTTTATTCGCGCCCTTAAACACCGAAAGTTTGTCACGATTCAACTCGGTAGAAAGTATCTTGGCCACCTCCATTGCAGTGACTGCTTTTTTCAAATCTTCTGTTGATGGATCGTATTTTTGATACTCTTTAGTGCATTCCCCATCAGGACAAACCAGTTGATCGCCGCAAATTTCCACAAATCTTGCGGCCTCTAGATAGGGACAGGAATAAGACAGTTCTCTTTTTTTGCAGTAAGAAGGATCCCCCCCGGGATCCTCATCAACACAATTATTAGAGATAAATCCGCAACCTTTTTGAACCAGCTCGGTACACAAAGGATCTTTGGTATAAACGGGCAAAGCTAATTCTGTAAATCGCTCCCTCCAACGCCAGCAATCCCGAACCACACTTGTTCCGCTGATATTTCGCGTCCCCGCCCCCTCGATACAACTACTACTTGCTAAGGTAGCATTGCGGTGATTTCGCTGGCCCTCACAAGAGTAGACAAAATTTTCCCTCTGATCGCAAATAATCTTTTTGATGGCCTTTAGATTTATCCACGCTCGCCCACCACCTGACACAGTATTTACCACGGTGATAACATTATTTCCTGGTCGCAAATAGGGTTTTAAATCAAATCCGGGTTTGGAGAAAACCTGTCCGCGCTCGCACCTGGTAAATGGTTCACTGTATACGGTGTTACCGTTTAATGAGATGGTGATCCAATCATCAAATACAAAATTTTCGATTCTAAATTCAATGACTTCCTCTAAACTCCTCAGACTAAAAGTAATGGTGTTCGTAAATTGCGTACAATTACCACGCCGGTCATTAGTGTCAGCGCCAAAATGAATATTGGTCCCCCGATCTCTTTTGGCCCACGCGGGACCGGAAACATTGAAGGCATCGGCACCAAAAGGAACGTAAGTACCGGCATTATTATTTCGACAATTAATTTCCAACTTTCGATCGCAATAAAAAGTAATTTGATCCCTTCTCCCATATTCAAAGCAGGATTTTTTATCGTACTTGGTGACCTCGGCGGTTCCCACTGGAAGTTTTTTGCAACCTTGATAAGTTTCTGACAGAGAATGAGATTTCTCGGTAATCTCATCGTACCTTTTAAAAAGCGGATCTTTGGTGGGATCAATTTTTACTGGAGGTCTTTTGGTAGAAGCATCTCTTACATAAATATTTGTCTCATTGTTTTGAGCATCATCTTTGGCAAGATTCTCAAAATTGGCCCTGCTTTCATAATATTTGCTTTCTGGAACATCTGTACCCTTATAACCTGGAACCGTATTAGGATCAGTGTCGGCGCCAATTCCCCCGTATTTTGAATTTAACGAGTCGGCATATTCTTTGCCAATATTGGTGATATTGTCGCTCATAACGTTTTTCATCAACAAAATATTTCCCATAATAAAAACCAGGAGAATTTTTATGGCCCTCATAATTTGGCCATCCAATTTTTAGCAACTAAAACTTCCTCGGTCTTTCCGGTTTTGATCACTAGCTCCAAAAAATATCTAAAAGATACTGAACCGGTCGCCGTCACCCAATCTTTGCTTGAAATTGGCATAACAAAAGTCGGAACCTGTTTTACTTGATATTTTTTAAACAACGTTGGATCAATGGAAATTCCATTTTCAGTTGATAGCTCTTTAATTTTGGCAATGGTTGATTTGAAATCTTTATACAACCCTCGAACTATTACTGATGCACCGATTTTACTGGCCTCCTCAATTAACAATCTTAACTCTGTCGCCGGCATAGCAAACGTTACAAAAACCATTGGTGGTTCTTGAACCTTATCCGTATCTGTTGCTTTTGAAGCAATAATGGCATCGGCACTAGCGATCACACTAGAAAGATAATTACGGTTGCGCTCGTTAGAAATAAATTCAGGAATATTAAATCCATCCTTCGCGGTAATTTCCGCTGCGCTGATTGTGGGATGATTTAATTTTGTCCGCTCCTTCTCTAATTGCATATTGAACTTTTTATCCTTGGTCATAATCTCTGTTTGGGAGAACACTTTGTTTATAGTTTCTTTTTGCCGGTCTAATAATTCTGTGCTTGGTTCCTCATATTGACGGATTACTCCATCTACTCCATCTGCTAGGCCAGGAGCGGACAATAAAAGAAAAAAAATAATTAAGATAATTTTCATATACACTCTTACGCTCTACTCTCTTTCATCTTTCAAAAACGCTATAGCGCGCAGCACTGCCGCTTTCGCCAGATGAGATAACTAAAATCTTCACCCTTATAGGGAAACTCTCGTCCCGCTCCCCATACAATAGAGGGAGCACCCAACCCATATCCTTTAATATTTTGGGGCACGGGATACATCATCTGCTGTTTATACTGATTCTTTCTTAATATTGGTTGCGGAGACCATCCATTACACATAGTTGTTTGCAGCGGAGTCGATGTATCGTGTGCTAACCCTTGGCGGTGCATTTTGAAGATCATCTTGTGTACTAACGCCAGTGAACTATCCACTCCGCCAATGTGATTGGCATGCGTACCACTTAGGGGATAGAGTGAACCTTGCGAACCCGAACACCAAAATAAAACATCTAATCCAAATCCACTGGCCGCTGCCTTAATACTATCAGCAGCACAAGCGGCCTGGGCAATGGGATTTGCAAAGAGGACTGCTTCTGGATTTAAAATAAAAGTAAGTTCATCATCATCCCAAAGGGGATCTACTTCCGAAAAATATGCGATGTCAAAAGTTTCACTGACAAAACAGGCCCCACCCGCAATCATCATTCCTAACCAATTTAGCACCGGATATTGAATCCAATGAACATGGTAGAACGCTTCCCCTACGGTGTGCTGGGTTTTGCTGTGGGTTCCCGCAGGCACTGGTAGTTTCCCCAGGATGGCCCCATTAAGTGTAGGAGAACAGAGCGGAGTTCTAACCACCTCTGCCATTCTCGCCGGCTCCCAGAAACTAACGCCAATCCCTGGTCTTTCAAATGGCGGAACACTAATCGGACAAACACAAAACATCGGAGGGGGTGGATCAAAGTTATTACTCTCTCTGGTAGGATTAATCTTTATTTTCCCCACGTAAATTGGAAATAGACAACTCCAGCAGATGTCCGTAATGGGATTAGGAAACTTACCCCCACATGGAAGAGATTGCACCTCGACGGAAACCAGGGCCAGCAAACAGGCCAGGCAAAACTTAAGTATCGGACAAGATATTTTAGTTATCTTATTTTTTTTATTTATTTTAATTAATTGGAAACTCTTCCACATACAACATCTCTCCTTGCTGTCTCACAACAGCTGGTAGTGACTCTATTCCTAACCTCGCTACTAATGCCCCCCTTTGATCAAAATAAAATCTCCTCTGATATTTGTTGCTGAGATCTAAAAAATCACCGCTAGTCATAATTAATTTATTAAGTTTATTTTCCGCACACGTTTTATTAACCCACTCCACTTGCTTTTGATCATCACCATCAAAGAAGCAAAGTGCTTTGCTAAGTTTTTTTATTTTCAAAGGATTAACTTCGGTCCCTGCTTTATAAAGAATTTTCCCAGAGGCATCGCTGATATCCTCTGAAAGTTTATATAAAATCGTAATCGATTTTATTTTATATTCTTTGGCCCGATTCATTTTGATTCCTAACGGGCGTCTAATCAATTTTTCACTTCTATCTTTGAACGCCATCATTTCTTTTTCTAGCTCTCCACTTTTTTGCTTCTCCATAATTTTTCTTTGCATTACGACGACTAGATCTTCCTCTTCAATTTGATAGGTCTTGCCGATCACTCCTAACTCACCAGCAAACAACAACTCAGAGCAAGCGATAAGCAGTACCAATAATGTTAGCAGAAGATATCGTTCCAATGTCTTTATAGCGACTGTCATAACTATCCTTATGGGGAGTCCACACAAAGTAGTGGTCTTTCAAGATAACACCTCCTTCACTAGGAAAAAGAGGTAAACCCTTTAATGAATACTTTTTTGCTTCTCCAATAAACTCACTATTTAAATAGAAGCGCAGGCCTTCTCGCTTTATGAACTCACCAGCAATCCCCTTTACATATTTTATAAAACAAGTATGTTTATAAATGTTGCTAGGTGGTGGCCAAAAAGCGACCAGGTCCCCCTTCTGGGGAATTTTATTTTTTACAATCAAATATATTTTTCCCGGAATACTATCGGTGTATTGGTATCTAATATCGTACCAATGAGAAAGCACATAAACGGAACCCCGAATACAAATTACGACAGCAGCAAGAATGAAATATCTTTTTAAAAATATTAAAGATCTTTTAGCTCTTATTAAAGTAAATTTACTTTTCACTTAACACTTCCCTCAATGCTCGTTTAATTTCACTTTCAATTCTGTCGGTATAATCAGGAAGCTTGCTTACCGCTGCCGGTGCCACTAATAAAATCACTCGTTCCTTTTGAGAGATATCATTGATGGCCTTTTCTAAGGCCAATGCAAATTTTTTGGTCACCCTATCTCGTTCCTCTTTGCTCAAATCTTTTTTTGCATATTCATTTAGGTGATTTGTCAAAATCAAATCCATGCGCACGATCGCCAGTGATTTCGCTAGCGATTCCGCAAAAGAATTCTGGTGATTATGGGTATAAATTGAGACGAAGATTATACTTCCAATCAACCCAGCAAATAGTGATATGCATATATTTTTAAAATATACTTCCGTAATATTTAAATGCATTATCTGGCCTCACTTTTTTTAAGTAACTTATTAATTGCTTCAAAAAGATCCACACCTTTTTCTTGCTCTTCCCTTAGAAAGTCTGATTCTTCTGCTTTGGTTGAAAATATTTTTTCAGTAATGGGATCAACTAAAAATCGCACTACCGCCATCCCATCTGGAGATTTAATTGCTAGCTCACTATATTTTCCCTGAACGGTTTCCAGTGATTTCAACAGATCAACGCTGCCATCGCTAT
>JADGBS010000072.1:15388-15779 GCA_015231325.1 Oligoflexia bacterium
GGAGTTAGCGTAATCAGCAACGCTTTGAGTAATGGTCATGTAAGAACCACCATATTTACGGGCAACCCGATAACCTTTTTCAATAAATTTTCCGGCACGTCCCTGGCCGAGTAATTGCCAGGCCTCATCGATAATCACCTGTTTGATTTGTCTTCGGTTTCCCGTGAGGTACATCACTTGGTTAATTTGAATCATCAAAATAAATAAGGCGACGGACTGAAGATTACCTTTACTGGAAAGTCCATCAAGTTCTAATACCACAAAATTATTATTGAGATCGATATTGCTTTTACCTTCAAAATAGCGTCCAAACATTCCATCCTTGGTGTAAGGATAAAGCATCACCGAAAGATCTTTGGCCTCAGGAATAATTGCTCCACTATCGCTATCG
>JADGBS010000073.1 GCA_015231325.1 Oligoflexia bacterium
GACCAATATAAGTTAAACTAGAATACATAGATGACTCTCCTTTTTAGTAAAGTTTTATTGCTAATATAATTAAACTTTACCGGGAAATATGCCCTCATTGAAGAGGGGGTCATCTATACCTTCTTTTTTCCTTTTCCCTGGTACCTTTTCGTTATAAAAAGTATGTAAAAACGTAATATCAATGTGACTTTTTAATTGGCCACGTCCACAACTTTCATAACTTTATAATGATATCGTTTAAAGTGGGTATAAACATCTCGTTGAGACCAAACGTTCAACCGGCAAAATTTCTCGTTAGAGTCCTATCAAAATTGGACATAATAAATAAAAAGGTACAATAACACTTTTCCAGAAAGCAAATTATCCTGGTACCTTCTTTTCCTTTTTTTGAAAAAATCCAACATAGTCTTACATCTGTATATTCAGCATAAAAACCCCGAACACAATTGTCTCAAATATGAAAAATCCATGAGTTCATCTTTTTGATACAATCGTATAATCCTCTTGATGTTTAATAACAATTGAACTATAATCACAACCTCATCACGGACCGCAATAAAGGAGAATTAATTATGATTTTAAAAAAAGGTGTAATTGGAGTTATTTCATTTTTTCTTTTATGCACAGCATTTACTATGCCATCGTGCTACGCCAAGTCATCAGACGCAGTAATAAGTGATGGAGTAGTATATTCGGCACACATGTATCATTGGCGACAAGAGTATCCCTCTGTAGGGCAGTGGGGATTTTACATTTGTGCAAATGTTTTTGATACGAAAAGAAATCCAGTGAATGTTAAACGAGTGAGCGTAATCATGGGAAATCATCCTAACTATTTCCCAGGATGGATGATTGACTCTGACACAAGAATGTTTAGCGAAAATGCTCATTCTCACTGTATTGGACCATGGAATGTTGGACAAATTAGTGAAGATTCAGTTGGCGGTGAGGCCATCTTCGACTTGTACAATGGTGAGCGGATAAAAATAAGAGATTTAAGATTGAACAAACCAAGTGCAGATTGGAGTACTGGTCCAATTCCAATAAGCGATATTCTTGCCCGCGTTCTATGACCTTAATGAGCTGTTTTTTACCACTTTAATGGCCAAAATCATTTTTGATTTTGACAAAGGAGAATTGATTATGATCTTCAAAGCAAAGGTGATGAGAGTACTTTCGTTGTTCCTTTTGTGCAGCACAATATTGTGCTGCACAGTATTTATTATGCCACGTTGCTACGCCAAGTCGTCTGATACTGTGGTTCATGCTGGGGTTGTGTGTTCAGCACGGTTATTCCAAGTACTAAACAGGTATTCTGGTGCATATGAATTTCATCTTTGTGCAAGTGCCTCTGATACCAAGGGAGATCCTGTAGACATTAAAAGAATAAGCGTGATCATGGGAAACCATCCGAACTATTTTCCAGGATGGATGATTAGTACTGATACACGAATGTTTAGAGAAAATGCTCATGAGCATTGTATCGGGCCATGGTATCTTGATGCCATCGGTGAGGATTCAGTTGGAGGTGATGCCTACTTTGACTTGAACAATGGTGAACGGGTCGAAATAAGAGGTTTAAGATTAAAGAAATCGCTTCCGTTTGTCCTAATATAACTGATTGGTATCCTTCAAATTTTCTGTTCAATTTCTTTCTGTAAAGCTTGCAAAAATTCATCAAGTTTCTGTTTTCCCAAATCACCTTTTTTTCTGTGCCTAACGGAAACAACACCCTCGTCCACCTCTTTTACGCCGATCACAACCATATAAGGAATTTTTTCTAATTGGGCATCTCTGATTTTGGAAGAGATAGTTTCGTTTCTGCTGTCTATCTCAACCCTAATTCCGGCCAGATTTAACTTTTCAAAAATCTCTTTTACCATGTTGTTAACAGACGACACAACCGGAAAAATCTTCACCTGAACAGGAGATAGCCACAAAGGAAAAGCTCCCGCATATTGCTCTATGAGTGTACCAACAAATCTTTCCATGGAACCTAAAAGCGTTCGATGAAGCATAATAGGAACATAATCTTGGCCATCAGATCCAACATAGGTCATACCAAATTTGGAGGGAAGATTCATATCTAATTGGATAGTCGTTCCTTGCCATTCCCGTCCCATAGCATCGACTACTTTCATATCAATTGCTGGGCCGTAAAACTTTGCGCCCCCAACGTCTTTTCGGTACTCAAGACCTTTTGTTTGCAGAATAGACTCTAAAGTCTCTTCAGCTAGCGTCCAAATTTTTTCGTTCTCAATATATTTGGTCTTATCATTTGGATCTCTCAGCGACAGATAAATACTAAGCTTTTCAAAACCGAATGCCTTATTCATCTCCAAGGCAAAATCAATTGTGTTATTAACTTCTTGAACAAATTGCTCTTCGGTACAAATAATATGAGCATCATCTTGGGTGAATCCTCTCACCCGCAGCATACCGTGTAATACACCAGACTTTTCGTAACGATAAACCGTTCCTAATTCACAGTACCTTACGGGAAGCTCACGATAACTTTTGGGTTTTGACTTGTATACTCGGACATGGAAGGGACAGCTCATAGGTTTTACATAGTAGACAGCATTTTCGTCCTTATCTTTGCTGCTCATGGAAATTTGCGGATACATCCCCTCTGCAAAGTGATCCAAATGACCTGATGTTTCCCATAGGTTACTCAATCCAATGTGAGGAGTGTAGATATACTGGTATCCTCTTTTTCGATGCTCCTTGCGCCAATACAACTCAATTTCCTCACGAACTAGCGATAATTTGGGATGCCACAAAATCAAACCATTACCCACATACTCATCTACACTAAACAGATCCAAATCACGTCCAATTTTTCTATGATCCCTTTTTTTTATCTCTTCTAAATTAGAGACATGCTGCTCAAGCTCATTACTTGTACTAAAAGCTGTTCCATAAATTCTTTGCAGCATTTTATTTTTTTCACATCCCTGCCAATAAGCACCTGCTATCGATAAAAGTTTAAAAGCTTTTGCTTTGCCCGTCGAAAAAAGGTGCGGTCCGGTACAGAGATCAACAAACTCTCCTTGTTTGTAAAATGAAATTTCTTGGTCCGATATCTTCTTAATGAGCTCGACTTTATATGGCTCTTTTCTATCGGTCATAAATTTGATGGCCTCATCTCGGTCCAAGATGAACCTCTCTATTACCAAATCTTCTTTGATTATTTTATGGATCTCCTTTTCTATAAGAGATAGATTCTCAATGGTAAATGGAGTTTCCATATCGAAATCGTAATAAAAACCACTATCTATAACAGGACCGATAGCAATTTTTGTGTCAGGATATAGTCTCTTTACTGCTTGGGCCAAAATATGTGAGGTCGTATGTCGGAGAGGTGCTCTTGATTTTTCGTTGTCAAAAGTTATTACATTAATAGCACAATCTTTCGTGAGCTCAAACGATAAATCTTTCATGTCGCCATCAACTTCACCTACTGCCGAGGC
Organism: Oligoflexia bacterium; assembly: GCA_015231325.1. Classification (GTDB taxonomy): domain Bacteria; phylum Bdellovibrionota; class Bacteriovoracia; order Bacteriovoracales; family Bacteriovoracaceae; genus JADGAN01. The sequence continues at coordinate 3,474 of JADGBS010000073.1, forward strand.
CTTCAGCAAACCAGCACCAATGCTTTCGACAACTCTATAAAGCGTTGTCGGGCCCGCAAATTCCTTGAGTTTCCCATCTTTCAGTGTAATCTTGATCATAAAAATCCCTTTAATCATTTCTAATCACTTCTAATCACTTCACTATTTTGTATTCAAAATGGTTGCTTGCTATGCCCATTCGATCATTTTAGATGCGTTTTCTCACTCGTCCTAATAAATTTAATCAAGTCAATTTCAAAATACATTTCTAAAATAAGAGGTGCTCGCTGAATAGGCACGGCATATACGAAACTAACCCTATTTAGCTTGACTAATACCGTTAAAGTAAACTAACTTTACCCAATTAATATTTTACCCCGGGTGGATAGTATGATTAAAAAATTGGAATTGGAACATAACAATAATAGTGAAAATGGTTATGACTATAGCTATTTGCTAGATGTCATCCAGGTCCTTTCTCGGGCAAAGCTGTTAGACGAAGTTATCTCTACAATAAAAAGCGCTACCAGAAAGTTGATATCTGCAGATGGAGTAACCTTTGTTCTTCGCGATGATCAATTTTGTTTTTATGTAGACGAAGATGCCATTGGACCTTTGTGGAAGGGGCAGCGATTTCCATTGGAGATGTGTATCTCTGGTTGGGTAATGCTACATAAAAAAGAAGCAGTTATCCCTGATATCTATGCAGACAAACGAATCCCTGCGGATGCATATCGATCAACATTTGTTAAAAGTCTTGCAATGGTTCCTGTTCGACGGCAGAAACCAGTTGCAGCAATCGGGGTCTATTGGTCCTCGAGACATACCGCTTCTACGGAAGAGATAAAGAAGATCCAAATATTGGCAAATTCAGCTTCAACGGCCATGGAAAATATCCATATTAACAATCTTCTGCAAGCTCAAATGAGAGAATTGCAACAGGCCATTCATTCTAAAGATGAATTTTTGCAAATTGTTTCTCATGAATTACGAACACCACTCAGTGTGATTCTGGGTTGGTCTAATATAATTTCGATGCAAATAACAAGATCAGAAAATGAGCAGAGAAATAAACTGAGTTTGAGCTCAAATGCTGACATTAAGACGGGATTTGAAAGCATTGAGCAAAGTGCAAATTCACTAAAACTAATCGTAGAAGATCTTATGGATACCGCTCAGATTATGAGCGGAAAACTAAAAATCAAATTAGAAACATTACACCCAGAAAAATTAATCGAACATGCAATTAAAAATTTTCAAGTAGAGATTAATAAGAAAAATATTTCGCTAAAATGTTCGATTGAAACATTTGTTCCACCTATTTTAGGTGACACTGAAAGGATGTATCAAATTTTGTCAAATTTGCTTTCGAATGCTATAAAATTTACCCCAAGAGATGGCCAAATTCAGATCACTCTTTCTCGAGAGGGGCCAATGGCCAAGATCTCTGTTTGTGACAATGGGATAGGTATCGACCCACAGTTTCTTCCGTTCGTTTTCGATCGTTTTCGCCAGGCCGATTCTTCGAGTAAACGTCAAAACAGTGGATTAGGCCTAGGGTTAACTATTGTAAAAGGTCTAGTGGAAGCACACAAAGGAAAAATATCTGCTTCTAGCAATGGGATCGGAGAAGGTGCCACTTTCCACCTTTGGTTACCTTTGCAAGAAGATAATATCACTCAATCACAATCTGATTTATTATCTCAAGTAGCAGAAGGTCGTTTAGCAGCAATCAAGATTATGGTGTTAGATGATGAAGTTGCTATTCGTCATCTTCTAAAAACAGCTTTTGAGTGGCAAGGGGCAACGGTGTTTACCGCTGATAAAGCAGAAACAGCAATATCAGTAATACTTAATGAAAAATTTTCTCCCGACATAATTCTTTGTGATTTAAGTATGCCCTATCTAGACGGATTTTATTTTCTACGAACAATTCGCAAGGAAAAACATGGAAGATTACCAGTTATCGCCTTTTCCGGATTTGCCACTGAGGAAAATCGGCTCAAGGTAAAGGATGCAGGGTTCGATGGATTCGTTTCTAAACCCGTGGCGCCACTGGAGCTTGTAGAGACCATTGCGAAAACAGTGAGTGGCCTAAGGGCAGCTGGAGGTCACTCATCTTTATGTGGAAGACTATAGTAAAGATGCGTTTTCTCCACCATCCTATATAAATTTAGTTAAATCTATAAATTTAGTTAAATCAATTAAAAAGACATTTCTAAAATATTTTGTTACATTTTGATTATATGGTTTACATATTTGTCAATCATGTTAAATGAGGGGGGGAAATGTTTTCATTTTTAATTTTTAAACACACTTTAAAATATATCCTACCGGTTCTGCAGCATATACCCGTTTCCTTGACTATGCTAGCAGTACTATATTCTTATTCGATCAATTCTGCAGAATCCTTACCGCAGCAGTCCACTGTTCAAGTTGCAGAGTGTAGCTGTCAAAATTTGAGAGGATCTCTACAACAGCAAGATTCTCTGACGTCGTTCTTTAGTAATATCGCTGATCAATCATCCGACAATACAATGCCCCGCTGTCCAGAAATTCCTTCTTTTTCGTGTAACATAGATGTAACGGACACAAGGAATATAAAAAACAAGTCATTCAATATTCATATATCCTTGGGAGAAGAAGAAAAGTGCACTTGCCACTATGAATACTTAAATTTTGTTGATCATGAAGTAAAGCAAAAAGAAATAAGTTTACATTTAAAAAACAATGATTATCCGCTATTGATACTCACCCCTATGCCAATTGATCAACCATTGAGCGCAAAATTCAACAATAATATTGAGTGTAATATTAATATAGTCAATCTTTTAGTTGAGAATACTTCGCTGGGCATGTCCATCGCGGATTATACTAATGCTAGACTATTAAGTAGATGTAATGGTCACCCTGATAACTATGTCGTTCGTTCACAAAATCTTGGTGATAATCGTTTTGATATATTGAATGATCATTTACAAAAGAATCATTTAAGTGAGTTTGCATCAGCTGCTTGCTTACAGGAAATAAATAAACAAATGGGACAGATCCGCGCCATGTTGGCGGCAAACAATCCCGATTTTGAAAGCATAGAAAAACAAATAAGTGCAATCCAGCTTGGAATAAAAAAAAATTCTCGGAATCCATGTTACAAGTATGCACTACAAACTGCGGACGCAGATAGTAGAAAAATATTGTATCTACATATGCAAGGTTTTGGGCAAGAAGCGGATGCCGCCTTAAGAGTATTTAGGGGCGAACAAGAGAGAAGAATTTTTGCCATTGAAGAGGGATTAAGAGCAAGAATTTTAGGTAATCACAAATTTTTATCTCCATACAGTGCTAGAGCTGTGGGTTTAAGCGGAATTGATCCATGGAATCCACGCCCCGATCAGCATTTCTATGCCGCATCAACCTGGAATCAATTCTCTGCGGAAGGCAAAGCACTTATTGCTATATTGCATCAGATTATGACGAACTACCTGAAAATGAAAAAACAGCATTGCAAAGACGAGCATCTGGAGATGAGTGTAGACTCCATTTGATTGATTCTGATCCTGCTGCGATTGATCAAGAACATTCTCCAGCATTGGTACAACACAACAAACAAATTTACTTAGTTGAATTTTTAGATGGAACAAAAAGTGTAAAGACATTGCAATACACCACCGATAATTCAAGCATTGCCTTTTCTCATGAGCTTAGAGCAGCACCATAATCCGTGCCACGAGATGTCTGTGATGTTATCACCTCGCAAACTGGTCACAACGGTTTCTCTAAAGAAAAATGTCGGAAGACACCCATGAAGTGTACTGAACAGTTATGGGAAATACGTCGTGCCAATACAAAATACTCTGGCGGAATGGATATGCTACTCGATCTGCTAGATGAAGAGGCAAAAACACGACAAGTTGTATTTCATTGCGAGGGTGGAAAACATAAGACAGGGATTAAAGGATTGGCAGACCGGTATTTACAATCACCAGATTTTCTATATAACAGAAGTGAGCAGCACAATACTCATTTGTACAAAGATGGTATCGGCAGCGTAAGAAATGACTATGCTGAAGGTAGACTTTTTAATCCGGCCGAAATTGAATATTTTTCACATAACACTGTTGAGGCCAGGGATGAAAATCTTAAATCAATGGATCTGTTATTCAAGCTGTTTTATGAAGAGTCATTTTCCGGAAGAGTGAGTGATAGCATTCGAGATAAAATCAAAAAACTATATCCTTCATACGACGATGAGAAATTGACTCAGTATGTGCAGAGACTCAAAGAAATTCGGAAAAAATTTTTAAACAGGTGCAATTTGCCAGCAGTATCAGCTGCTGATAGGAAAAGATTGGCCGATTTTGTACGTAATTGCTATCAAATTTTTAAAAAATCATTTCGCGCTCACCACCCAGGAGCGTCATCTGCAGAATTCAGCAATTCAAACGAAGATTGTATAAATCAACTTGATGCAATGCCTTATAGCGACTCTTTGTCTTGTCCCAGAGCGTGCGAATAAACTTTCTTGTGTATATGCTTAAATTTTAATATAAATCAGCAACCGGAATATTTTCAATAAGGGAAATACCCCGCACGCTACTCACCAAGGACACTTCCTCGCCGGCAATATGAATAACCATCATATTTGTATATGTGTTTTTATTTGCATCATATAAAGAAACCTCGCTTCCAATATTTATTGGAGCAGAGAACAGTGCTTGTGTCGTTTTTCTGATACTATATGGATCAACCGGAGTATAGACAGAACTTCTTGAAACAACAGTTATTGCCATTACAGGCATTAGTGTAGCAATCTCTCCTTCAACTTTTAATACTCTCATATTGACCGTAGAATGTGTGCCACCAGCAATTCTCCTTGATACCATCACAATTTGAGGATATTGTAGTTGACTGGGCAATAGTACCTTTTTGGAATGTTCTGTAAATAGCTCCTGCTCTTTAGCAGAGTCTATTTCTGATAAGCGCGAAAGATTGCAATTCAAATCAGTAATCTTATCTCTATACGCTGGAGGAATACACTCTATTTTAACCTTCGCCAAATTATAAACAATCCTGGCAACGTAGGACCAATTGTCATTCATCTGCTCTTCATTAACGGGGTTATCGTTCCAGCGCGATGGTGTATTCTTTGTTTGCGAAATAAATATTCTTGCTCCAGGTATATTTTGTAGTTCACCTTGCTGAAGGTTACTTTCATCTACATGATGCGCACCTGCTAGTAGAATGTTCAATGATCGAGGATTTTGCCGAGTCATCTCTTGGGCACGGGAGACTAATGCACTATTTCTTGCATTATGCTCATCCTCGACAAAGGTATTGACATCATCCATACAATCGTCAACCATTTTACATGCTCTATTATAATCATCTAGTAAATTCTTATAGTATTCTTCGGAAGGATTTTTTATTACTGAACATCTATCATATAAACTTGTAGCTTCGCCCAATATTTTAAGAAGATTTTCCATAATTTCATCTTTCTTTTTAGTATGCTCTTCTGATTCCCATGGTAGGATTTTTACGTTGGAGAGAAGGTGGGGATCTGACAAATTAATATGTCTTAACTTCGCCCATGCTTTTCTATCTGATTCTGAATCTGATTGCCGATGAGAAACTACCTCATCAGCAATCACTACTGGAAGGCCGGCATCTATATGAGATTTAATTAATAGGGAAAGAACATGTCCCCTCCATCGCAGAGCAGGTTTATCAACATGATTTTCTCCAAAGATAAAAAAACTAGTTCTACTATCAGTGCCATTTTCAGTGCCATTTTCAGTGCTATTTTCAGAGCGGTTTTCTCGTCCAAGTACACGTAATTTACTGAAATGTTCATCCGCATGAAATCTAAGCGACGTTGATACTATGGTGGATATTAACGGGGTCTGTGAGGGAATACGTGCAATATGTAAATTTACAAAGGAACAATCAGCAAGAGGCAAATCGTGTTCATTTCCATCAAAAGTTAACCTTTGAAGTCTTTCGTTATCTTCTTCTGTTACAGATATCCTTCGAGGAATGTTTATTCCATCTCTTCCACGAACAACAAAGCAGTATATCCTCGCTTCGTTGGTGACCGTTAATGCTGGTAATGTCGAAATAGAAATGGGCGACGTGCAAGCTTGACTACTCTGTCCCAACAAATATATTTTGCAATTTAGTTTTTGAGAACTACTGTCATCCCTGATTTTCCTCCGAATAGCTTCGAGTTCTCTTTCTTCTAATTTATGCAGAGTAGTGGCATCTTCCTCTGTCCAAGGACGAATAAGTTTTCTAGCATTCCCTACATGATGCAGGGATATCTCCTCTAAACTTCTTGCTAGACGAATTTCAGGTCGAGATACCGATTGCAATTGACAGCTTTCATTCATCTGTTCCGGAGGAACAATTGTCCTATGATCATCGTCTACGATTGAGGATATAGGGTGAGGCGGGCAAATTCTAAGTTCAGGTATTTCATTTTTCTCTTTTTTATCTAGATAGCGATTAAATGAACTCTTAGAAGATAAAAAATAATTACTTAGATTTTTTAATTCTAAAGTGAGTAATATGCGCAAATTATTATAATATGATTGACTATGAGTTTTGTCACAATCTCTTTGTTTATCATAAAATTTTGTATAAAGGTATTCAAAAATTATTTCTTGTACTTGTTGATCTCTTTCGAAGTTAAACCAACTTGACTTTTTTTCTAACACAAATTCACAATTAGAATTTATATTTAATCTAAATTGTGATTTTTCTCCGATGTTTTCGACTGTGATCGACCTTGTGCTGAATTCAGCAGTGGTACTCTCTTTTTGTAGATAATCTTCCAGTGATTCTTTCAGACGTTGCTTGTTATTGCACGCAGCGTCGACCGGATTAGTGATAAAAATAATCACATAGAAAAAAGAAATAAAAAAAGATAGGTTAACAAAAAATATTTGCATATTAAGATCCAGACTGCATATAAAATAACATTACTGCCATTAAATGCAAAATATAACCGCCTAACACGAAAAGATGCCAAATTACATGATTGAAAGGAATCTTTTTCATTAAATAAAATATTGCACCACTGGTATACAAAAAACCACCACCCAATAATAAAACTATCTGCTCAAAAGACAGGTAGGTGAAAATCTGTTGAATTGCTAGTAACGCCAAATTACCCATGATCACATAAATTATGGTTGAAACAATCTTATTTTTTCCTAAAAAAATTAGCTCATAAATAATTCCACCCAGCGCAACCACCCAAACACTTAACAAAAAATATCTTCCAAATGACGTATGAACTCCTAAAATAAAAAAAGGAGTATACGTACCAGCTATCAGTAGATATATCGATATGTGGTCGAGATATTTAAAAATTAGCTTATGATTTGGCCTCTTAGTATAATGGTAGATTGTAGAAAACGAGAACAATAATAACGATGATATGCCGTAAACTATTGCGGTAATCAAATAACTAATAGGGAGGGGTGTTGCTTTTAATATTAACCAAAAAAAAGCAAAAAACGCAACTATAACTCCCCCCAAATGGGTAAACCAATGCCAAAATTCCTCTCTTGGATTGTATTGAAACAGATTGAAATCGGGCCCTAAATTCATAAAACCAACCTACTAAATCACAACATTTTTTTAATGCTAGGCCATGGAAATTATATGGGCCAGTCTAACACACTGCACTTATTAAGTCAGTTGAAAAAAAATTATGTCAGATAAAAAACCTTTTTCTTAGCAAAAACCTCTAGTTTAGAAAGATTAAACAATGGTTTAACCGATATTTTCGGCCTTTTCAAACGTTCGTTTAGGGGATATTATTTAGGGGATATTATGATGATACTGTACGATAATTTTAATTAGGAGGTTTATGAAAAATTTACTTTTAATATGTTGTTTTTTATTATCTCAAGTAGTGATTGCTAACGATTTAAAAACGGTTGGGCAAGAAGAATCACCTGCTAAATTTAACCAGCAAGATGGGAAACGGCCGGGGATCTGTTATGAAATAATTCAGGCCATAAATACCATTAACCCACAAATAAGATTTAGTGGTCAAAATAATAATGTGCCCTTAAAAAGAATTGAAGCGATGCTAGCGTCTGGAGAAATCGATATCTCTGTATGTCTTTTAAAATCACCTGATAGAATGGAGAAATTTAATTTTATCGATATCCCCCTATACTCTATCAAACACGTAGTTATGGTGAACGCCGATGATAAAATCGAGATTAAAAACATGGAAGAGCTAAAAAAGTTGGCCCAAGTCAGTCCAGTCCTAGCTCCTTTTGGTTCTTCCCTTGTGAATTTTCTAAAATCAAATGGAGTTAATTATATCGATAACAGTCAAGAATCTGCTAACATAAAAAAACTGCAGATCGGCAGGGCGCGTTTTGTCTATGGACAAGATATCTCGTTGTTTTCATCGATGGAAGCAGGAAATTTTGATAAAAAAAAGTTTAAGATTTTAGCTACCTCCTTCAAGGATGAAAATCAGTACATTGCTCTCTCCCAAACAGTCTCTCCTGCAGTTATCAATGAGTTAAAAACAGCAGTTGAAAAATTAAGAGTTTCGGGAAAACTAGAGGAAATTAGTCTCAAGTACAAGAGATAAGAGATAAGAGATAAGAGATAAGAGATAGAAACAGGTGCTTTTTTTGCAGAATGACAATGGAATCCACTAGCGTTCACCCATAATTTACATCATAGATATATCAAATATTGGACTATCCAAAAGGCGTTCTATTTCGTGAAAATATTTACCAATATGGATACCATCCATTAGGCAGTGAGAAACTGTTAGAGAAAAAGGCAAAAGGACCTTTTGGTTTTCAAAAACATATTTACCCCAACAGATTCTGGGTACAGAGTCGGGTTTGTTGGTATCAATCTCGTGGCGAACACTTGTGAATGAGACCCATGGAATTGAGGTGATGTAAATAAGGTTGTCGTTATAACCAGGACAATCCAAGACTACCCGCCCTCGTTGTAGTTCTAAACTATGTACTGTTCGCTTGTAAAAATCTCTCATATCATCAATAAAATCAACAGTACAAAAACAAAATAATTCGCTTGGCCCTAGATACGTAAAAGAGGTATGTACCACTTCATGAACAACGACTTGTTCCCTGGTTGCATCCGTCCGATAACGAAATTCCTCAATCTGGTTGGCAACTTTTGTTACCAAAAAGACCATGACTTTAAAAAGTGAATAATCGTTTTTTTTAGAGGTGTGATAGAGTTCTGTAATATCCAAGTTAGCACAAATCGCAAAATTTGGATGACTGATCCCTCTGAAAAAATTAAAATGCTCTCTTCTCGACCAGGTATTTAAGTCTATCTTTTTCATTTTCTCACTTACCTATCTGTACTTTTATGTTTTTAAAATATCTTCTGATATGTTCAGAAAATCTCTTTGCGAAATTATACTTCATGTTTGTAGAAAACAGAACAATACCCGATTGAAGTTCAAGGAATAGTAATCAATTTTAGTAAAGAAATCTGCTAGATCTGTTCACACAATGCAACACCAATATAACTATGTTTTTACATAATATGCTTCATATTTTATATTTTAAATATGAGAAAAATACTACTTGTCTTTCTGCTGTTTGTTTTTGTGTCATGTGGTTCCTTGGTCAAAGAGAATAAAAATTCCAGTGCGGACTCTTCATCTAGGAATCAAAAATTATTTAATATATACGATGACGAAATTAGATTGCTAATTCTTCCAGCACAAACCGAAACCAGACAAGAATCCGATAGAGTTGAGAGTCTGTGGCAAAATAATAATGTCGAATTATTGCGAAGTTTCAAAAAACTATCGATTATAGGCAATGAAAAAATAAAATTATTATGTGAAAAGCTGGAAATAAATTACCTATATGATAACGATCCTCGTAGTTTTAAAAAAGATGTTTTGGAAGAGCTATCCGCTCAGGATAGTATAACCCATGTGTTATATTTCGAAGGGATAAAATCGAAATACGAGACAGTTTTTACACCTCAAATATATGTACTAGCAACGGAACTATAAATTGCATTCCCAAAGGAGCTAACGGAACTCTCGGTATGTATATCCCTTCTACTTCCCCAACCATACCATTTACTTGGCTAGATTTACTGTGCCCTGCTGGTTCCTATCTGCAAGGAATTTCAACCACTACTGGTAAGATCTGTATACCGCTGCTTACAAACACTACTTGTCCCTCCGGAGTTAAATTTCTCACAAATGCTTCCGGGACAATAAGTTCTACCTGCTGTCAAAGCTGTAATGATGCGATTGTCGCAAATGGCATTAACACCGCCAATTATTGTATTGACCAAGTAGTGACCAGTACTGACTGTGGAGTAACTTGTTACGGAACGGCGACCAAAGTTCCTTATACAGTGAGTTATGATAATTGTAAATACATAGGACAAGATTCTAACAATAATCCCATCTGTAAAAAAAATGCGAAAGATATCACCTGTTCTAAAATACTTAACGGAATGCCTTGTTGTGCTAATGCTACAGGAACATCTACCGAACCCACAGACTGCGCTACTCAAGATTGGAATCGATCTATACCTATCTGTCCTTACACCACTAATCAATCCCTACAAATAACTGTTTCTGGCACGGTCACTTGTCCTGCAGGTGCATGTTGTGGAGGAAATACCTCACCTAATACCGTGACATGCGGAGGATCTCATACCACATCAGACTGCACTACTTCAGGGGGAACTCAAGTATCTTACAATAACGTAAACTATTGTCAATTTAATAGCAGTAGCTGTCCTACTGCTGGCAATTGGAGTGAGGCGTACAATAAAACCTCCTCCACTCATGCATGTGGAAGTGGCAGTTGTGAATGCATAGGTGCTTGTACTTCCTGTTCTTCCGGCCCTTCATGTTGTACTACTGGATCTCACAGTACCTGGGGAACAGTTGTAGAAAGTTGCTCTTATAGTAGCAGCAAATGGACGAGGCAATGTTTATAATGGACCCCAGAATTCAGACCATTGATTAAGGCAGCATGTTATAATAATCAATGATCAACAAAAGGGAAAAAAATGAGTGTAAAAAGGTCCAATCACACCGCGAAACAGAAAGGAATGATCGCGATAGAAGCGCTTAAGGGAGAGAAAACGATAAGCGAGATTGCCTCAAAGAATAATCTCCATCCTACCCAAGTTACTCGATGGAAAACACAGCTAAGCAAAGGATTCGAAGCCATCTTCGATAAAAGTGATGTAAAAGCAAGAAGAGTTGTCGAGAGTAGAGAGGCAGAGCTATTTGAAGAGATAGGTCGTCTAAAATTCGAACTAGACTGGTTAAAAAAAAAAGCTGCCAAGTTCGACTGATTTTTTAAGATCACTAGTAGAACACGATAATGAGGATATTAGCGTAAGAAGGCAGTGTGAATTGATCGGTGTTAATCGGTCTGGTTTGTACTACCTTCCCACTCCAGAGACAGAAGAAAACTTGGTAATTATGAAGATGATAGACGAACAATACATGTTAACGCCATTTTATGGCAGCAGACGAATGACTGCATGGCTTAATATGCAATCAGGATATTTTGCAAATAGGAAAAGAATACAACGATTAATGAGAAAGATGAGACTGGAAGCAATATATCCGAAAAAGAATACCAGCATACCGAATAAAGAACATAAAGTATATCCATACTTATTGAGGGAGTTAGCGATAAAACATCCCAACCATGTCTGGTCTACAGACATAACATACATTCCAATGAAACAAGGATTTATGTACTTGGTTGCGATAATGGATTGGTTTAGCAGATATGTTTTATCGTGGGAGATATCAAATACACTAGATACTGACTTCTGTATAGTGGCGTTGAAGAGAGCCTTGAAGAAAGCCGTTCCTGATATTTTTAATTCTGACCAGGGATCTCAGTTTACGAGCGATTCACACACCTCTGTGCTTAATGAGGCTGGAGTAAAGATCAGTATGGATGGCAAAGGAAGAGCTTTCGATAATATCTTCATAGAGAGGCTCTGGCGTTCATTGAAGTACGAGGATATTTACATAAAAAATTATTGTGATGGATATGAACTGTTAGAAGGGGTAAGTCGGTATTTTAAATTGCATAACAATGACAAACCTCATCAGTCATTGGGGTACAAAGTTCCTGCAGAGGTATACTATGCACGCTCGTAAAACTGTCGTTCACGGGCCGAATATAGTTTTATCCTACGAGCGACAAATGGTAGCGGCCCTTTTCCCTTCGGGGAAGACCGTCCTTTTAGGTGAAAGAAATCACAAAATATTAGAAATTTTGGTCTAGACAATGGGGTCCACTATA
>JADGBS010000074.1 GCA_015231325.1 Oligoflexia bacterium
CAAGAACAATGGTGTCTCCGTGGAAAAAATGATGGTAAAACTGTGGAAATTAGTGGTATCTTGCACAATCCTTTGTGTATTCTCGTACATATCGGTATACACCCCCGTTATATCCGTTCTCTATGCAAAAACAGCAGAACCTCAATTGCCACCGTCACCACCTACTGCCTCGGCCCCTACAGATGAGCTTGATTCCTTAACAGAGTTTATTGATCGTAATCAGCGGAAAGAGCACCTTGTTTTTACCCAGGAACCCATTCTTTATGAATTCTTACAAAATTATGCCATGACCTTTTTGGACATTCCCTATAAAAGTTACAATAAAGGTGAGGGTCATATGTCTGGAATGGACTGCTCTGCTTTCACTCAATTTTTTTTCTCAAATATTGGAACCGAATTACCCAGATCCTCTAGAGAACAATTGCTGGCCAAAAACCTCCTTCCTATGGATATAAAAAAAGAGAATTTAAAACCATTTGATCTACTTTTTTTCAAAAAAACTCCCAAAAAAACAGTGAACCATGTGGCCATTTATTTAGGAGAGGGGTTAATGATACATGCCTCAAGCAGTAACAAAAGAATAATCGTCGACCCTTTTTTAAAATCAAAATACTGGCAAAAAAGATTCTTTCGCGCCAAAAGGCCTAATTGGTTTAAATTTTTAGAGTAGAAGAATTAGAAACTAGAACTTAGCAGCACTAACAACATTATGCATCAACATCGCGCGAGTGAGCGGACCGACCCCTCCTGGTACTGGAGTAATCGCTGCAACTAACTCAGAAACATTTGCAAAATCTACATCCCCCACGATCTGCCCTGCTAGTTGAGCAGTCCCCACATCAATAACCACTGCTCCTGGCCGAATAAAATTTTTATCGATAAATTTCGGTTTCCCCATGGCCACTACCAATATATCTGCCTCTTTGCAGATTCTTTGCAATTCCTCATGGGGAGTACGGGAATGACATAAAGTCACAGTGGCATCAATGCCCTTAGTAGAAAGAATCAGCGAGAGTGGCCGACCAACAATATTGCTTCTACCTACTATAACTACTCTTTTGCCACTTAGTTGGTAGTTATTACGTTTCAATAACTGATAAACAGCATGTGGAGTACATGGCATAAGTCGAGCACGTCCCATCGCCAATAAACCCAAATTGTATGGATGTACACAATCAACATCTTTATTAGGATCGATTGTTGATACTAATCGTTGTTCTCCATCACCAGTTAGGCCTACGGGTAATGGCAGCTGACATAAAATTCCATGCACCCGCCGATCACGGTTTAAATTTTCTACAAATGTTAGCAAATCTTGTAATAAAACATCTGTCGCAAAACGCTGCTCTAAAACATCTATTCCCAATTTCTGAGCAACTCTTTTAGCATTTTCTAAGTATACTTGTGAACCAGAATCCGTCCCAACCATCAACAGTGCCAATTTGGGAATCACCCCTTGCTCCCGCAAGGCCGTTACTTCTAACATCAGCTCCGCCAAAATATTATTTGCAATCTCTTTGCCTAAAAGTAAACGCATCGCTAACTCCCTGCAGTTTTTCAGAAATTCTTATTGAATTTCTACATCAAGCAGTGCAGAAAATCAACGAGCAAATGAATATATAAACGGATTGTCGCCAGAAGTATTGCTGGCGGCACCGGCACCACTGCCGGTACTAGCACCAACACCACCGACACTACCACTAGATATCTTTGTCAATTCATCATCACTTAATGAATATTTTTTTACTTCCTCTGCAGTAATTGAATAAAATTGCTCTAACATTTTTTTTGCATTCAACAACTCATTTTGCTCATTCAGTGGCAACTGGACAGCGAGATTTAATTGGCATAATTGGTAGAGGGCAAAATATGGCGGTATCGATGGAGGCGATGACTGCTTACTCTCCGTTGATTGAAGCTGTAATAACCTTTCCGCTCGATGACAAAAACGCAATCCCTTTTCTTTAGTGATCACACTTTTTATTTCTTCCTTTAAGTCGCTCAATATACGTCCCTGTCCATTCTTTTTCTCAGTACTCAAATCCGGTACATTAATACGATCGTTTTTCACACCATTAACGTCACCAGGTTGAGCTCCTTCGTAAATTTCTCCCTCCTTGTTGCTTATTTTATACTCCAATAATTTTGACGGAAGAGAAATATTATTCATCCGATCGATATATTGCCAATCCAATCTCATGCTGATATTTACTCCAACTTTATAGTAGCGATAGGTATAGTCATTGTAGATGTTCTCTTGCACATAGCGGGGAGTAGAATTTAAACGCGAGGCAGCAGAATCTCGACCAGAAGAACTGATCGTACTTACCGTCCCTTGACAAATCGCTGAGGCAAAAATATTTCCAATACGATCACATTGACCCGCTAACTGTTGATTCATCTGATAATTATTATTATATTCCTGCTGAGCGCGATTATATTCCTGTTGAGCAGTATACCAGGCCGGGTTATCCACCATTCTGGTTCCAGAAGTATAACGTGAATTGCGGTAAGAAGGACGATCAAGACCATACTCTTCTGCCCTATTCTCCATTATATTCACCCACAAAACGACGTCATAGTTTATCAATTTTTCTTGTAAAAATTTATTTCCCGTTCCAGCTCCAGCTCCAGCTCCAGCTACAGTAATTCCAAGATCCTGTGGACCATTCAAAGAGTAAAGATAATCCATCGGCAATATATCGCTTGCTGAATGAAAAGTAACACCCTTAGGCCAATCACTAGGGAGCGGCGTTTGGACCAATTCTTTCTTTATTAAACTTTCCAGCTCATATGGCACGCCCCCACTTCCTCCCTGAAATAGCTCTGGGCGGTTCTTGATCATCAGTAATACCTTCAAATCTCCCTTATTCTGTAAATATGTCTTGGCCTCACTGACAAGGGCACGCTGTTTTTCGGTCATAACTGGGTCAAAACTCCAGGCCCAGTGCAACAAATTCCAAATTAGAGGATAAGCATTATCAGGATTAGTACGAACGGTACTGGCCAGCTGTCCTGCACGAACAATCAGTCTCTGCGCTAACTTAGAACGCAGCTCAACAATTTTTTGGGAAAAATTTTTCTTCTGTTCTTCACTAATTCCCGGTAATGCCAAAAGATACTGATAGCTATCGATAATCAACAACTGCAACTTCATTGGATCTTTGGTAGATACCGTATCCGTTTCCAAAACAATTTTTTGTAATAAATTTTTATTTTGTTTCAACTTAGAATTGCTGGCCTTGCTAGACTTGCTTTTACCATCACCTCTTTTTCCCAAAAGAGCATCCAATTTTGCAACATCTTCCTCTAATCTTTTTATTAGTAGTAGTTCATTATTAATCAAATCTTTCAGAAAAACGCTCTCGTTTTTCAACAAATATGCGGAAGCAGCATTTATTTTCTTTATTTCTAGCAAATTTGCATAGGCATCACGATATTTTCCATTTTTATAGTTTTCGTAGGCCTTAATTGTCAGCAATCCCTCCGCCCCCCTTGTTCGCTGAGGGAAATATTTTTTTAATTTCTCAAAATATTCTTTTGCTACTATTATTTGTTGCGTATTGAATTTGCTTTCTCCACCCGTTTCTAAATCCTTATACAAACGATCTTCGATAAATAAAAATATTTCTTCTACTTCCGTTAAAGCTGGACGATAAATCAGATAATCATTAAAACTAGAAAATGCAGTTTCACTGTTACTATTCGCCATATCTCTTAACTTGGACACTTCCCGTAGCACTCGTTCTTTTTCTGCAGTTTTCTCTGATATATAGCTACTGATCTTTTGCGACAGCTCGTTTTTCTGCTCGCTATTTTTTTTATCTTCTTCTATATCAGGGATTTTACTTAAGTACCCCAAGGAACTTTTGATATAACTAGAGGCAACTTCCAGTCCATTCAACAGCTCATCAAATTTCGTCTCCTTTCCTACGCTCGAGTTCTTTAAATATTCCGATTCTGCCAATTTGAAGTTAGCATCTGATAAACGAATATAAAGCTCATCATTATCATCTCCCTCTTTTTGCGCTTCTTCTAAATATTTTACGGCCTGCTGATAATTACCAGCAGCGTATTCATTTATCCCCAACTGTTGTTTAGGAGACATTCCTGCGCATCCGTTTAGACATACCAATAAAATCAGTGCTAAAAACAAAACAATCTCATCTTTAGTTTTTTTCATAACTTCATAACTTCATGCTATTTTTTTTATTTATGCCTAGTCACTAGCGGCCAGGTAATCATCTAATCGACATAAAAATTTTTTTTCTTATCTTTTTTATAGTTATTTTAATTAAAGTTACTAAATTAAACAAAATTTCTATCCGATATCTATTTATCGTAAATATATACAATTTTATTTTTAATATTTTTAGGTAGCGTTCAAAATGAGAAATCACAATAAAAAAATATCAGAATCAACTGTATTAACTGTATTAAAAAAGATTAATTATTATTTTTTATATTTATTTGTTTTACCTATATCACTAACCTGTTTAATACCACTTCCCATTATTAATGTTCTCCCATTGGCATTTGCGCAAAATTCTGACACTGACGAAGACACTATCTGTGCTCCATCTTTAAAGATACAAAAAGACTGTGAGGATCCACTTACGTATCGCAACATTTATTGCAAATACAACGACGATAAAAGCTGCTCCCCTAGATGCGACACCCCGGATCCAAAAAATCCTAAGCAAACAAAGCTTCAATGTCTAATGGGGATCATCAACGTAATTGCGAAGGAAAAAAAAGATCTGAATCTTCTTGTAACTGATAATACGGGTGGGCTTACTTCTTCTGCTGGAGACTATACGGAAGGTTCTAGCGTGCTTGCCGGTTTTGAAAATCTGATGAATTCACAGATGGGAATGGTTTTATTGTACGGGATTTTTCTCGGTTACTCGATAGGGATGCTGATATACTCACTATTTAATCCTCAGTGTTTTCTAAACTCACCTAGCATTTGGATAGGAACTCTCGCAGCAGTCATCTCCTTAATAACTTTCGTTGTTACCAGCAAGCAATTTACAGAACTCGCAAACAATAAAAAAGAAGAAATCAATCAAAAGTCACAGAAATCTTCAGGCGTTTTACAAGCTGAAATTTTTGAAACTCTCACAGAAATTTACAATGAACTCAACCGAATCGAAACTACCAAAGCGGTGGTCTTTGCGATTTCATCAGCACTATTCTTGGTTGCGTTTGGGGCAGTATTCTTAGATACTCCCTGTCCACCTGGAAATATTGTAAGCAAGGGGGATATCTTCACTACCCTAAAAAAATTAATACCACTTATTCTATTACAACTAGCTAGCGTTGCTGGCAGCGGTGCCCTAATAAAAAACTATGTTACTGACGTCGATAACTCAACAAGCTGGGTACTAACAACGGCAGTCCCTGCTGGTGGATTTATATTGATGATCATAGATAACGTCATCAATCAATTTAATGCCACTTCTCTTATGATAGTACTCAGGGGGCTCATGATGCTCTCTCTTGCTATCGTACATATTTTACTCGCTTGCGCTGCCGGAGCGGCGGCCGTAGACGCTAAAGTTAAAGCTGAACTTCTGACAGCAATAAAAGACGTAGTTGCTGGGAACAAAAAATGTACCCACTACAAAGGGGACACTCACGACAGTACTGGTGCAGATGATAAAAACGTCGAGGTGGACGAAACCGAAGAATTTCCTGATAAAGACCATCCTAATTTCGAGTCATGGAAACGCTGCTTCTGCTATGGTAGCAGCGGAGAAAATACCACTAACCTACATCCTAATGTAAGTATCTGTGTCCAGCTCGAAGCGAGTACAAATAGTGGACCTCGAAAAGTCGCCGCCGCAAGGTCAAGTTATACCAGGGTTATAGCTGAAGCGCCACGACTCATGGGATGCGCTGCCGTAAATGGCAACGTTGTCTCATATGATAGAGAGTGCAAATCGACCAAGCGTTTAAAAATTAGCAACACCAAACTTCTTGCTCAATTGACTGGCAAGGCCTCTGCCCTAATGAATACAGGAATGAATATGGTCAACGGTCTATTTGACGGCAGTCTGCGAGGTAATGCAAGCACTGTCTCCCAAAGTCGAAATCTGATGTTTGATGCTTCTAGATATGCGAAAAAAACTTTAGATGATGTTAATGCAAAGTTGAAAAAAGAAGGGAAACCACCTCTCAACTTAAAAAAATTCGCAGGGGAAATGATAGCACAAGTGGATAAAGGGCTATCCGCCGAAGACAAAGATAAAATTGCTAAACAATTTGCTGGCAATACTGGAGGCGGGGCCAGTGGAGCAGATTCCCAATTTGCATCTCTTACTAAGGGTTTTGGAGGAACAAACGCTGGCACTGCTGATGGCACTGACAGCGCAGGCATAGACAAAGATAAGAAAAAATCTACAGCTCCAAATATTTCATTTCAAAGTGCTGGTGGAAAAAAAGACGACACTGGCCACAAAGACAAAGATCCAATGAGTTCATTCTTCGGAGGACAAGGAGGTTCAGATGTAAGAGGAGCAGGTAGTATTGAAAATATACCTGGAGGCAACACTCAACCTATCTATAAAAGCAAAAGTATATCTGGTGATAAAGGCAAGGCGATCTGGGATATAATCAGCGATCGATACAAAAATAGTGCCTATCAAAAATTGTTCTGATACTCTGATCAGGTGATATTCAATATACTTAATGTACTGTGAAGGAATACGCATTATGATCCCTGTACTTTCCAACGTTTTAACTGGAAAAACTAATGAGCATGTAATCATCGATTCACGCATCGGTGTTCCACTGCACACTCGCGCAGTATTTCCTTTTCTTTCCCTGCAAAAAGAGGCACAAAAATCAGGATTTGACCTGAGAGTAGCAAGTGCTTTTCGTGCATATGACCGTCAGTTAGTTATCTGGAACGAAAAAGCGCAAGGAAAAAGAGACATACTAAACTACTCCGGGGGAAGCACATTGGATTACAATCAACTCAATCGAGAAGAAGTACTCTGGGCCATGCTCCGTTGGTCGAGTGTGCCTGGCGCTAGTCGCCACCATTGGGGAACGGAGGTGGATATTTATGACTACAATGCTCTGAATTCCCCTAGCAGCGAAGCACTCAAGTTGATCCCTGCAGAGGTCGAAGGAGAAGGATCAATGGCCGCGCTTCATCGCTGGCTAGATAAGCTCATCGATGCAAAAAAAGCATTCGGTTTTTTTCGTCCATACGAAATGGATCGGGGTGGAGTAGCATTAGAAAAATGGCACTTGAGTTACACTCCCCAATCTTTTCTTTATGACGAAAGCTACACTTACGATTTTTTCGTTGAACAAATAGAACAGTCAGATATTGAGCTCAAAGATGTGATCCTACAACACAGCGAAAAAATTTTTCAAACCTATATGAAAAACATCTGTCCCTACCCTAACTAATTTTATATTAGCTAACATGCGACAAAAATAATTTATAATAATTTATAATAATTTATAGACGTAGCTGCTCTTCTACTTTGGGTAAATCAAATCCTTCCTGATGCGAAAGCAACGACCATTTTTGATCTTTAAAACAGTAAATTGCCCAATGTGGCACATTAACAACATTCAGCTCTTTGATAAAATTTCCTTGTTGATCTTTGAGCACAGGAACAATTATTTGGTTCTTTTTTATAAAATGCTTAGCTCTCTCCGGATCTTGATCGATATTAATACTTACTACCTGCACATTGAGATCTTTGCGCGCCTCTAGCTGGGGCAAGAGTACTTTTAATTCATGCTTACAATTAGAACACCAGCTGGCCCAAAAACTAATCAATAATTTTTTGTCTCTCTTTAAACTAGCAATAGAAAAATCGTTATCACTTGTCAAATCGACTAATTTAAAGCTATCTAACGGATTAAGTACTTTCTCTACGCTTTCAAGGTAGTTGACATTGCTCACAAAAATTAATAAAAAAAATCCCCATAACATAAAAAAACTTTTGATTACATGAATTTTTAACATTTACCTTACCTCCTGAAGTGTGCTAGTGTCCTTTTTGTAATAATTTGTAATAATTTGTAATAGATTGTAATAATTTGTAATAGATTGTAATAACATGACCACTATAAAATTGTCTCGCAATTTCAGAAAAATATTTATGTTGCCTTTGTTGCTCTGTGGCACTTTTTACGCGGACACAACAAACGCTGCAAACTTGTCCGGCATGGAAGTAAAAGTGGGGACTCTTTTCTCCTCTTCTACTCGAGGTCGTTCAATCCCTGGAATTTATCTAGGACTAGAGGGGAGTGACCTCGGCGGATCATTTAGCACCATTGGTGTTGAAAGTACTTTGAGTTATTTTTCTGCATACCAGATAAACCTTTTCAAATTATTCCATCCAAAGAATAATTTTATAGGAAAAGTGGAAGCTGGTCTCGGCGCTGGCCTTTTTTTCTATCAGATAGGATATCGAGACAACCTTGAAGATGCTCCTGGACAAAAAAAAAGGAACTTCGCTTTCGGCCCAAGCATTCGGGCATTATGGTATTTTTATGGCGGGGCCTTTGTAGGTATAGAGAGTATGTTAGGTCTAAGAAATCTTTTTTTTAATATAGTGCTGTCTTACCAAGACTCAACCCAATTGATTTTCGGTATTGGTTTTTAATATGGAATCTTTTAAACAGTTGAAGTTGTACATTATCGTCATCTGCGCCATTTCTATTAACACACTTACGGTCTACGCAGAATCCAGTTTTAACTCCGTTAGAAAGGACAGTAAGGTCGTACATCTTTTTGCTGCGGCAGGAGAGGGATTTTCTGTTGGAACAGTACGTTTAGGAAGAAACGACTTTGAATTTGGTTTATACCCAGGATATCTTCTGGGGATTGGAGTCGTGATCGGTATAACCAATAATTTGTATAGCACTTTGTCTGTTGGATATACCAATGGCGATCTTGGTTGTTACGGTGGTCTCGGCGTAGATTTTTGGCGTCTATGGATTTTAAATTTTAGGGCAGAGATAGGCGGAGTGGGTTCACTGTTCAGAAATAACAGCTCTGGACACGCCTTGCTTGGTCTAGATCTGGGTTTTTGATGACCCACAGCACGCCCCCCCCCCTCGCGTACGGAGTTGCAGTAAAAAAATTATGAAATACAGTAAATTATTTTTAGTTTTTGTTCTCACCGCTATGTCACTAGGTTTTCGTTTAATGGATAGCAGTAAGCACTGGGAAATTAGCAGTAGCGATCCCTACTTGTGGATAAAACCCTGCGATCGCTCTTCCACATTTGAAAGCAATTCTGTTCACCTAGGAGACTCTCTCTTCGATCGCAATAACATAAACATTACTTCAGCATTACAAAGCATTGCTGATAATGTAAACAACATTTACGGGAGTTACTTGCGTTTAGAAATTTACCCAGAAGATCCGAGCAATCCACCTGCCAATTCTCATTTTGATTATAATAAGGCCAACAGACGTACAATTGATATTTGTAGTGATTCTTACTTTTTGGCCTCAGGCATGGCCGCTTGGAAAACAGATAGGAATAGCATTATTGGTTGTGATATCAGTTACGTAAAAAAAGACTTAAGAGATGCCCGCACTTTTGTCAGTGTCCTCTCGCATGAAATTGGACACTGCCTTGGTCTTCATCATCCTCAAGAATTAACCCATTCCATAATGTCTTACTTTAAAGATACAGACTATTATCGCTACCAAATAGATGATTTTATCGGCATTCGCTATCTTTATCCCGCCCATATTGAAGGTATCGACCAAAAAGAAAATAACAGTCTCGGACTTTCTTGTAAATATAAGTAAATATGCTTAGCATATGCACAGCAGAGAGGAATGTTTTTGATGAATGACAATATTAAATTAACTGAATTCAGTCCTGGTGCCGGTTGTGGCTGTAAAATTTCTCCAAAAATTTTGCAACAAATTTTAACGGCCTCGTCTGCCTCGTCTGCCTCGTCCTCGCCAGCATTTCCAAACCTTCTAGTAGGCAACGAAACTGCTGATGATGCCGCTGTTTATCAATTATCAGACAGCGAAGCGCTGATCAGCACAACTGATTTTTTTACACCCATAGTCGATGATCCTTTCGATTTTGGTCGTATTGCGGCCACTAATGCCATCAGTGATATTTACGCCATGGGAGGAACACCTATAATGGCCTTGGCCATCTTGGGTTGGCCTATTAATAAAATTCCAATAGAACTTGCGGGGCAGGTGCTAGCAGGGGCACGTGCTGTATGCAATAATGCTAATATCCCACTAGCAGGAGGACACAGCATCGATATTGGCGATCCGGTATTTGGTCTAATCGTAAATGGCCGCGCCCATCCTCAACAAATAAAAAGAAACGCCACCGCCACCCCTGAGTGCTATCTCTTCCTTACCAAACCATTAGGCATTGGACTAATTACTACCGCCCAAAAAAGAAAATTAGCAAACGCAAAGGACTTGCAAAAAGCGGTCGAATTAATGACCACCTTAAACTCCGTCGGTGAGGAACTATCTCTCCTCCATGCAGTAAAAGCGATGACCGACGTTACTGGTTTTGGACTTTTGGGACATCTGTTAGAAATATGCCAAGGAAGTAATCTCAATGCTGAACTCTTCTCCTCTAAAATTCCTAAAATACCTGGGATAGAGGAGTATATAAAATTGCAAACCATTCCCGGTGGTACCCGGCGCAATTGGGATAGTTATGGAGATAAAATTTCTCCACTCTCCGAGGAGATGAAAGTATTACTCTGCGATCCTCAGACTAGCGGCGGCCTCCTCGTTGCCGTCGAAGGGGAACAAGGAGTGAAAAAATTTTTAGCGACAACCCATGAACACGGAATCAAAAACCTTGAAGCAATTGGCAAATTAATACCTCGACCACTGCCGCCACTACGTCCCTCCTCACCCATCAGCATTATCACGGTACATTAGGCGCATCTTTACTTTGCTTTACTTTACTTTAATGCCTTATTGCTTTTTTTACTGGCGCATACGTAAAACGGTGAATCAATGATGGACCCAGGGCATTAAGCGCTGAAATATGTTTTTTAGTAGGATACCCCACATGATCTTTGAAGCCATACCCACCTTCAGCATACTGCGCATCCAATTTTTCCATTAAAAGATCTCTATATTCTTTAGCAATAATCGAAGCTAGCGCGATTACTTTTGATTGTCTATCCCCACCGACTATCGGTACCTCATTAACAATGCTACCTAGATCATTAACGCTACTAACGCGTCGGGCATGCTCAGAATTCCCATAGTAATCCTCACTCTCTTGACCAAGACCAATAGGTCTAATTCCGTCGATCAATAAATTTCCCACCACTTGCGAATCAGCAGGACGTCTAACATTGCGTAATATAATTGAGTAACAATTAAAAAAAGATCTTCTCATTGCCTTTAGGGCAGCGTTAAAAATATTGATCCTATCAATTTCTTGGGAAGAAATTTCTGCAACGGAAAAAAGTACCCCCACTCTATCCTCTACATCGCCTCCCTGAGCACGCTCCTTTTCGCTCAAAAGATTACACTCTAAGTAGTAACAACTATCTTTAGTTACCCTTGCTGGATCAATCCCCAATCTTTTTAAAATTGATTTGCGACTATAAGAAGATAACCTTTTAGAATCATCTACTTTTTCCATGTGTAGCATTTTTAAGAATTTCAAAAATTTAGAGAAATATTCCATTGTCGCCGATTTTTTTCTTTCCACAATATTGAGATAAACCATCACCGTCGCTGCCACCACCGGTCCGGCCAATGCGCCTCTGCCTACCTCATCACACCCGGCCAAAAAAACTAGCCTTGACTGTCTGCCAGAGCGATAACATCCTTGGGGAAAGTCCTCTTCTGCAAGTACCGGTAATGGGATATACTGTTTATCCACTGATAAAGGGTCTACTATATATTCTTCCACGCCACATGCCTCACGTTTAAGTAATAATCAGCAAACAAAATGACTGCAATCATTAAAAAATGAAAGATCACGACATAAGGCAATAATCTAATTATTTTTCTAAAAGGTCGATATATATATCGAATAAAAAACATGGTGGTCAATGCTAGAAAACCGATCGCCGCCAAAACGGAAATGGGTGCCAAATTCAAAACACCACCTAAACGAAAAATCATCAACAGCTGTACCCCTAATAACAAAATAGGCACTAATGCCACCAGCTGCCGACCTAGTAACAAAGAAAAAGTAGGAACACGTAAGCGCTCGTCTTCCGGAGGAACAATGCCTCGACTAAATCTATAGGCCCAAGCAGGCAGAATCCAGAGCAATATTAGATAGAGGTGCTCCATATTCAAAATCGTAACAAGTTTTATCACAATTTTTTCACCACTATAAAGAGCAAGAAAGGAGCGGTACGCCACTAGATGAAAGGCGACCAGATAGTAACCCAAAAAAATATCACCCAAGGCCCGTACCGCAAAAGTGAGAAAAATATTTTTTCTTACATTTGCCAATTTTGGATGTTGCCAGTATCGAAAAAGAAGAAAAGCAAAAAGGAAACAAACAATCAAAAATATTATGGGAAATGTATAAAATTTATGACGAAGGAGAGACCAACTGAAGAAAAACCATAGAAGATTAACAACTATGACCCCTGCCCCACAGCTACAAATCAAATAAATCAAATCTTGCCGATAAATTTTTCCGCTAACTAACGGTTTCTGTGGATAAAAAATCTGGTCCTGCCCATAGTCGTTTAGGACATAGACTGCACGGTAAATCACCAATAAAAATAATACTGTTACTGCAGCTACTAATACCCCTGGTCCAATAACCAAAAAAGGGTGATCAGCAGAATATTCAATACTAATTCCGTGCCTGGTCTCTAGTGATAGCAAAATTCCTAGCGATATCAAAATGGTATAACAAAGTGCAGAGAGAGGGCGGCATTCTTCCCACAGATATAAAAAGCAACGTTTAAACAATGTTTACTCCTTCTTTTCCTTCTTTTTCTTGAGTTTCCAAATAGGGAGCTGCTTTTTTATCGTTTCGATAATATATTCACAGGCCAAAAAGGCTGCCTGTCGATGCTCTGCCAACGTCAGTATCCATACTGCCATCTCCCCCACTTTCACATATCCAACGCGATGAACACAAAATGCATCAATCAAAAAGAACTGCTCTCTAGCATCACTTAAAATTTTATCCCCTTCTCTCTGCGCCAACTCCCTGTAACACTGATATTCAATTCCACTTAAAAGCAAATTATGTCCGTCCTCATCACTATCCCGTCCCCGAATAATTCCAGCGAAGGTTACTACTCCCCCAACCCCAAGCGTCTGTGTTTGTACTTGATCCTGAGCTTGAGCGTATCGCGAAGTATATTTTTCTATCCTCTCTTCAGTAATAATGAAATTTCCGCCATAGATCTGATTTAGCATACTCTTCTCTACTTTTCAGCCTCCAGAAATCGGTGGGATAAAAACCACGGTATCACCATCTTTAAGCACTGCATCAAAACTGCTATACTGGGCATTTACCGCTACTCTGAGCGTAGATAAATCACCTTGGAACGAGTAGCGCTGCTCGAGTTCCCGAAAAAGTTCCATCGGATTTTGGGCACTGCTATCCACCCACTCTTCATCCTTATTGGTCTTAAAACGGAAAACAGCAAAATATTTAATCAAATATCGCATAATATTGCATCCCTCTCCTCAGGGGTATTAACATTTGTTAGTGACTGCTCCATCCCTTGAGGCAATGCCAATGCCCGTACCTTTCCCTGTTCTTGTAAAATCGCCAACAATTTCCGCGGACAAAGCACTTTGCCCTCCGCTAATAGCTGCTGTACCTCCAACAAAAAATCGCGCCGATAAATCGCAAAAAGAGGTTCGCTCCATCCTCTTTCGGGATTAACAAAAGCGGTCACCAACATACTGGGATCATAATGCATAATGAGATAATTAATCAAATCTCTTTGCACGTATGGCAAGTCAATAGCAGTTACTAATACTCCCTGTATTCCTTGGTGGGGCCCCATACCCAAACCCAACTTTTTCAATCCAGAAATCAGCGCTCGCAACGGCCCCTCCATTATAGAATAATTAGAACTGATGGTTTGCCCTTCCTGTTCGTCTAAATCCCAGATTTGTGTGAATTTTGAATAGGGGTCGTCATTTGGCGCCCGCTCAAAGAGCGCCCGTTCAGAGAGATTGCTGCAAGAAAGGAAAACTTCCAACCCTGCTTCTTTTAACATTCCCCCAAGTCGTTCTAACTGGCTTCCCTTCTGAAAATAATTAATCAACGCCTTGTCTTTTCCCATGCGCTTACTACGTCCTCCCGCCAGGATCAAAGCGGCAAAACTACTCACAACATCACTTTTTCCGCCCCGTTTTTCTAATAAGGAAACCTGAGATAAAACAATATTATGGGAGAAAGACTTACACATATCATAAACAGTCAACCCTGCCACAGTGGCGCCCAATAGCGCCTCCATTTCCACGCCAGTCTTTGCGAAACTGTTGGCAGAACATTCTACCTGTAAAGAACTGCCAAGCAACGAAATCTCGATACGACAACCATCTAATTGAATTTGGTGGCAATGAGGGATTAATTCTGCGGTTCTTTTGAGCGCCATTGTTCCTGCGATTATCGCAGTGTTAAAGATTGGGCCTTTGGGTGCAAAAAGCTCTATCACTTTGCCACAAGAATCTTTCTCTACCCTTAATTTGGTCAACACTTCCTCGGGCAAGTTAACCAAACATCTGGCCAACGCCCAGCGTCTACTGACCTTTTTCTCTCCGACATCGATCATAAATCACCCACCAATCTCATACATATGATTGCTTTCTAAATTGTCGTTCCCTACATTCACTTTCTTTTTTTTCACAATTAACTGCGATAGCTCCCTTTCACTTAATGATGGCAGATATATCCCTTTTTTTTCCATCAAGCAACTACGATAAATGCCATTTTGATCTATTCTAACTCTGTCACAACTTGCACAAAATGGACGACTCCTCGAAGCAATAATGCCAACTTGGTATACCCG
The DNA here is from genome assembly GCA_015231325.1 of Oligoflexia bacterium. Taxonomy (GTDB): domain Bacteria; phylum Bdellovibrionota; class Bacteriovoracia; order Bacteriovoracales; family Bacteriovoracaceae; genus JADGAN01. The sequence goes on from JADGBS010000074.1 coordinate 15,001, forward strand.
ACCATCACAGTCATCGTCCGACCTTTTTTTGCGCAGTCGCAAATAGAAAGCAGTGCCCGTCGGAGGATAGACCGTCTCCTCCACTCTCCAATTAATTTTTATGCGCTGTAGCAAATCCTCGACACCAAAATGATGTGTAGGAAATATTTTTGTGGCCGCACCAATCTCGATAAGTTCTAAAAAACGCAACTCAATCTGATTTTTTGCCCCCCACTCAATAAAATCATCTATTTCATCTTCATCACCGTTATCGTTAATTCCCACGTTAATTCCTGCCAAAAGAACTGTATTAACCTTTACAACAAATCCCAGTTCCTTCGCTCGGCGAATGCAGGAGAGGACTGGAGCACTATCCATCGCTGTAATCTTGAAAAATTTATCAGCTTGCAGTCCGTCTAGGCTTATGTTTATATGATTGCAATTAAATTTCTTGAGCGTAACTAACTCTTTCTCTAAAAAAAATCCGTTACTAGTAATCGCTAATTTTTTTAATGGTAGAGTCGAGAGTGCGGCGATAATCTCCAACCAATCCTCTCTCAAAGTTGGTTCACCGCCAGTAACCCTAATCTCCTTAATCCCCCAGTATTTGACTACTTTGAAAACCAATTTTAACAACTCTGGTGTCTGAAGTGATGGGCCAAGCAATGGCGTTGATTAATTATTTTCAGAAGGGAAGCCAGTTAGAACGACTTGGG
>JADGBS010000075.1 GCA_015231325.1 Oligoflexia bacterium
TAGTTAACTCTTCTTAGCAGATATTGGGCGTGGAGGTGGTGAAGCGTTTCTTCTCCCGAAGGGATGTGTGCCACCGAAGAATCGTCAAAAGAGAATGCGTCGAAGGGGTCCCCCTGAGACGCCCGAAGCCTGGCCATTTATTGCCGGGTAGTTCACTTCATCAGCAAGCAACTTAAGTTTTCGACGCCAGTCATAAATTTTGTGAATTTCATCAATCCCAATAACCAAACCCTTTGATTTTTTTTTTTAGGGTATCAATTTTTTCGCCGATTGATTTTTCCAATAGACGAATGGGATAAAAATCATCGTTAGCAAAAGCAATTTTGTGGGCCTGGTCTTCCATTGAAATAAGAATGGACGGTTTAATTACATCTTTTAGTAAAGTGGATTTACCTGTTTGTCTTGGTCCAAAAAGTATGTGGTTATCTTCCTTCATGAGGGAAGCAATTTCTCTTTTTATTTTCATCATATAACCCTTTTATAATTCGTGACCTTGACTTTGGCATACATAGTAATTCCTATAGTCTACCCTGAATTTTTGGACATATCCAAAACTTTTCTACTAAAATTTTGGATATGTCCAAAAATTTTTGATCTGTCACAAATAGATATCATTTAGAAAATTCCTTCGGTCTACCTCTCCAATTTCGAGGCCATTGCACTACTTGATACTTGATTACCAAAGGTGGATTAAGTAAAAGAATGCCTCTAGACGGTCACAAAGTCCCTGCCCGCTGCGAGGAAAAGAGAAACTATACCATTTTTGATAAATAAAACGCTTAGAGCGGAAAACTTGCCGCGGCATCAGACATAAAAAATCTTGCGCTACCTCAGTATAAAATAATCAATTTTTGTGGTCCAAAAGCTAGAAAATGAGATGAGAGATATTTGGATGGACCAGGTCTGATGTTTGTGTTTTTAGGCCCGAAAACTTGCGAATCTCAAGTTTGTAGTGAACGAAGAATTAATGCACTGAAAATGAATTTTAATTTTAATTTGAATTTGAATTTGAAAGTGATAACCAAATTTCATTGATTGTATCGGCCACCCGTTTAAAGTCGGCAATTCCCAGTGGTTTTCGTAAATAATAATTAGCATGTCGTAGATTTGTAGCAACTATTTCCGGTTCGGCATCGAAAGTGGTAAGTACAATTATGGGAATGTTTTTTAGCAGGGGATCAACTTTTATCTTCAGTAGAACTTCTTTCCCATCAATTTTAGGCATGTTGAGATCTAGAAGGATGAGATCCGGAGTAGCGGCGTTTGCGAAATGCTTATGTTTGTATAGATATTCTAATGCCTCCTCGCCATCTGCAACACAAGCGACAGTAGTGGGAAAATCCAACTTACTTAGGATCATCAGCGTTAATTCTTGATCAGCAGGTTCATCGTCCACCAGCAGTATTTTTACTGGTTGTTGCGCTGCTTCCTTGTTCAAGTGATTTCTCCTTCACTCTTGCCAATCATTTGGCCGAGCTTTTCTAAAGCAGAGATGCTGTTGTTATATTGTGGAATCCAAATTGTAAAGGTGGCCCCACCTCCAGGGGTAGCACTAGCACTAATGTTTCCACCGTGTTGTTCTACAATTTTTTTGCAAAGTGAGAGTCCTATCCCTGTACCAGGATATTCGTTCCGGCCATGAAGTCGTTTGAAAATTTTAAAAATTATTTCTCTATACTTATTATCAAATCCGATACCATTGTCGCTAAAAATAATTTGGTGTCCGTCACTAACCTCCCGATAGTGAATTTCGATTTTTGGGATGGTGAGGGGAACGGTAAATTTCAAAGAATTGCTTAGTAGGTTAGTAAATAGTTGCTGCATCCTAGGTGCCTCGCAAAATATTTCAGGCATTTGGTCACACTCAATTACTGCATGCTTTTCGGTAATTATAAATTCCAAATCTTCTTTACTTTTTGTAATAATATCTCCTAGATTCACTTTGCTGACGGGTCTATGTTGAGTGGAGATACGTGAATATTTGAGTAGATCTTCGATTAGAGTGCGCATGCGGTTCGATCCTGCTTTAACATATGAGAAATGTTTGGAAGTCTCCTCATTATTGATCTTTCCCTTTAATTCTTCTTCTATCAGTTCAATGTAATTGGTGATCGCCCGTAAAGGCTCTTGTAAATCATGAGAAGTAACATATGCGAACTGTTCTAACTCTTTATTAGATCGCCGCAGCGCGGCAGTGCGCAAGTTTATTTTTTGTTCTAGATCGTCATGTGATTCCTGAAGGTTCAAACGCATAGTTTCAAATGCTCGAGCGAGGTCTCCGATCTCATCATTAAGTGGTGAATTTACCACATGTTGCAGTTCTCCTTTCCCAATGAGTAGACTTTTCTTCCGCAAATCGAGTAAAGGATTCAGTATTGTTTTGGATACAATGAGCGCTACCATCGCGATGGCGATAAAGAGGAATAGGCAGATCAAAATAGTTACTGTTCTCATCATTTGTGTGGGTGCAAATATTTTGTCAGCGTCTACTTTTACTACCATTCCCCAATTTAGTTGAGGAATGTACTGCCAACGTGCTAACACCCTTTTGCCGCGGTGGTCAGTAGACAATCCTATGCCCACTTCTCCTCTGGCCGCTCGTTGCAAGGGAATGCCAATATTAGTACCAACTTTAAAAGATATTCCTAACGTGTTTTTAGCACCTATGGTAGTAGGGGTGGTAACAATAATCTCATCTCCTTTTTGCTTTCCAAAAATAATCTCTCCGGAATGTGGCAATCCAATGATATGACGAGTGAATTCATAGAGCATCTCAGGCCTTATTTGTGCTACTAATTCGCCGATCCATATACCTTTACTGAATATAGGAGTTGCAATGAAGAGTGCTAGTGCACCAGATGGTGGGTAATATGTGAACTCTGAAACCATAGTATTAAGGTGAATTTTTACATCATTAAAAAGACTGGATAATGCAGTATCTTTTAATTCTCTATTGATATCTGCTCCGAAATATTTTTCATTGAGCAACGAAAAGATTATCCTTCCTTCACTGGAGATGAATAATAAGTCATGAAAATCTGGATAAATATCTAATTGTTTAGCAAATAACTCCTGGAATTGCTGCGCCGAATGCTGATAATTTTTGTTTTGATCTTCTTTTATTCGATCTATTGAACTGACTAATGTCGTATTGTTGGCAATGTTGGTTATAAAAGCGGAGAGATTATTCATTTTATTTTGTAAAAGAGCACTTTTGCCATTGCTAATGGCGATTAGTTTTTCGTTAATGTGTTCCTCTACAGAGGTAGAAAAAAGATGCCAGATTACCAAAAGTGCAAATGGTAGGGGAATTAGTGCTACTAATACAAAATTCCAAAAAATTCTGGCAAAGACTCCTGTAAAAAAAAAATGTAAGGACATTTTCTTTTTGCCCCATTCTATCCATTTCATGGTTTGTCCAATGAGGAAATCCTCGAAGGGAGAGCTCTCCAATTTTTATTCCATCGTTGATAGAGCGTGTCTAGAAAAGCATCCCACTCTTTTCTTTTTTTGTAGTATGGGTAGGGCCGTGCTTCTATTGGATTCTTTGCGGACCATACAATATCAAAATGAAGATCCTTATTTATCTTTCCAATACGCACTGTTCTTCTGGCATAATTGTTATTGACGATAGTGATAATTCCATCGGGTGCGGGGAAACTCAAATTATAGAGGTGTTGCAATAATGTGTAGGTATAGATATCCCTATTGGTATTGCTTGCCGCTGCCGCTCTGTACAAATTTCCATGCTCGCGCATGGCCATTCCCCAAAGCATCACGCCATAATAGGCAGTGGCCATTGGGTCGCTAATTGCCATAAAATTTGTGGAATTGTTCGTGAATTTTGAGCGGTATTTCGAGCTAAATGATTTATGAAAATTTGCTACAAAATCTTTATTTAGAGGATTGGATATGCTCTCAAAGTAACTCCATGAAGCATACATATTAGAGAGATGTTCTGTTAAGAAGTGTGCTGCTTCTTTTGGTTTATATTTTACAAAGTGTTCCATTGTCGATCGGATTTCATTTTCGGTAATGCTGAGAGATAGAATTGGTATTGATGAGCGATTGGAGTGAACATTTCCTTCTTCATTCACCCTTTGATTATGTAATTCTTCGAGGAAGGCAATATTTCCCTCTCCATTAATTGTACTGATAATTACGTCTGGATTACTATCTTTAATTTTTTTCACCACTTTTTTAAAATCTTTGTCTTCTAATGCAACGTACTCTTCGCCGAGTACTACTCCTCCGATGTTTGCCAATAGTACCTTGGCAATTTCGTTGCTTACTCGAGGATAGACATAATCTGAACCGACAAGAAAAAAACGTTTGCCGAATTTGTCGTATGACCATTTTAATGTAGGGATTAGTTGCTGATTAGGAACAGCTCCCATATAAATAACTTTATTGGAAAGTTCTAACCCTTCATGTTGAACAGGGTAAAAAAGCAGGGCATCATATTTTTCAAGAACTGGTATGACTGCTTTGCGGTCTGCTGATGTCCAGCATCCGAAAAGAAAACGTATGCCCTCAGTAGTGATCAAACGTTCGGCCTCACGTTTAAAAACTTCTGGTTTAGACTGACCATCCGCGACCACCGCCTCTACCCGCTTTCCGCCAATGCCACCACTTCTATTTATTTCATCTATTGCCAGAAGAGTTGCATTTTTCACGCTTTCCTCGCTAATGGCCATGGTACCAGTGAGAGAATGTAATACCCCAACTTTTATTACCGATGAGCGTAATCCCCATGGAAAAATGGATGAAATTGGTTTTTGGGTAATAAATAAGTATAAGTACAAAAATGAAATTGTTCCTATTCCCGAAATAACGATAGTGATAAGCCAACGGGTAATAGTGGGTATTGCTCGTTGTGATGCGAGTGGGTAATATGTTATTTCACTTTCAATCCCGTGAATTATTGATTTTATTGCATATGTAATTATAGTAATAGTAATCATTCCTATAATGATGAAAAAAATAACATTTATCACAGTTAATATTAATGAATAGTTAGTGATTTTTGTTAAGGCGGTAACCGCAGTTATTGCTGCCAAATCATGGTCACTTAAAAATATCGCGTCGATGGTGGTGCGGTGTTTAATAATTATTGATAACAATAGCGATACAATCATTAGTGCAATGATAGTTAGCATTTGCATTAGTGCAAAGCGCGTTATACGTGGATAGTGCTGGCCATTGGCAATAAACAACAACATAATACCACTTACTGCGAAACAGGCGGTTATTGTAAATTTAGCGCTTTGCCAGATGGGTGGAAAAATCGGATTTAGATTGAGTGGTGGAAGATTATAAATTCCTCCAATGAACAACAATATGCCACCCAAAATAATGAATAGAGCTAACAGATTTATTTTCACATTGTTGTTCATAATTTGGACTCCGTTCGTGGTTCATAGTCCATGGTCAATGGCCTATGAATGTTGACGATCAAATCTACGGGGTCGGGCCTGCTGCTGAATCATTTTTAAGATAGAAATTTTATTAAACGGTTTTGCCAGATAACCGTCACATCCGGCATTCATGCACTTTTCGATTTCTGAACTCATTACTGCTCCAGTTAGCGCAATAACAGGAGTACGTTCTTTATTGTTTTCTTTTTCATAAAGGCGGATAGCAGCGGTTGTGGCGTAACCATCCATAACTGGCATTAGAGCGTCCATCAGTATCAGATCGAAGCTATCTTGCTGAAAGCGGGTCAGTCCTTCCTCTCCGTTGAATGTCGAAATTAATTGAATGGAGGTCTTTTTTAAAAATGCTTTAATTAAAGTATGTCCATCCTCAGAATCGTCTACCAATAGTATACGCATTGGTTGGATGTTCACATTGTTTTCATTTTGTATATCATTGGTGACAGTGGGAGATTTTTCTGCTAAATGTAGTGGAAGCGAAAAAATAAATTCACTACCAATGTTCGTTTCACTTATTACCTTTATGTAACTACCCCCCATCAATGTTACCAACTTGTTAGAAAGGTATAGACCTAGTCCACTACCTCCATATTCCCTTTGAATGGAAGGATCGGCCTGTGTAAAGGCACGAAATAGTTTTTCGATTTTGTTTTTAGCGATTCCAATACCAGTATCCTTTACTTGAAAATGTAGCGTGATGTTGTTGCTATCCCGCATTTCCTGTCCGGCCCGGACTTCCTGTCCGGCCCGGACTTGTAAAGTAACTGATCCTTGAGCAGTGAACTTAATAGCATTGCCAATCAAATTAATTAGTACTTGCTGGATGCGTCGTTGGTCTCCAATAACCTCAATTGGAATATCTTGATCGATAGTAACTGTTAAGTCTATTTTTTTTTGACGTGCGCGTACGCTTAGAATATTGGTTACTGCTTCTATCATCGTACGAACATCAAAAATTTGTTTGTCGATATGAATTTGTCCTGTTTCAAGAGCAGATAGATCAAGAATATCGTTTACTATATTTAATAAGTGGTTCCCACTTTGTTTAGCAATGACTAAATGATTTTTGTGATCTGCACCTTCTTCTGCTGCCTCGATTGCCAAGTCAAGAAATCCTAAAATAGATGTAAGAGGAGTACGAATTTCGTGACTCATGGTAGAAAGAAAGCCCATCCTAAATTCCGCGAGTTTCAGTGCGCTGTCTTTTTCTTGGGTGAGAGTATTTCGTGCCAGTGAGCGTTCTATACAGTAGGTAATTGCCCGCGCCATTGATGAAGCTGGAAGCTGTCCCTTTATTAAGTAATCTTGTGCTCCATGTTTAACGGCATTTAGTCCCAGTTCGCCATCTTCATGGCCTGTTAATACCATTATGGGTATTTGGGGAACGATTTTTATAACGGAATCGATTGTCTCTAAACCGAAGGAATCTGGAAGTGAAAGGTCTAATAAAATTATATCAGGAGTTTGTTGACGCAAAATTGCAATACCAGCGTTTAATGTTTCCGCATGGGTGATTACCGGTGTTTCTTCAAATCCCTTACGCAAGGATATTTTTATCAAATCGGCATCAGTGGGGGAATCTTCAATTACTAATATTTCCATTTTTTTTTCTGGTTTTTTGCCCGTGGCGTTAGGATAATTAGCTGTTACCATATTTATACCTCTTATACCCCTTTATACCCCTTTATACATCAATAAGGACGTCCAAGTTGTAAAGTATATTTTCCTGGAGAATATTGGGCCATTCGTTGAATATATATATTTTTGTATTTTATTCCGCCATTGTGACAACTAGAGAAGGGGAAAATAGAAATTCCTCCTCTAGGTGTAAACTCGCCGATTACTTCCAAATATTTGGGTTGGATCAATTTTTGAATGTCGTTGCATATCTTTTGAATGCAATCTTCATGGAAATCACCGTGATTACGAAAGCTAAAAAGATATAATTTTAAAGATTTAGATTCGACCATTTTTTTGTCGGCAATATAATTAATGAAAATTTTTGCATAGTCTGGTTGGGAAGTAATAGGACAAAGAGAAGTGAATTCTGTGCAAATAAATGTTATCCACTGATCCTGTCCTGAATTTTTATTTACAAAAGACTCCAGTAATGTGGGATCGTAGTCGGTTTCATACGATGTGGTTTTGTTGCCTAAATGCGAAATACCACTTAGTTCATTTTTTTTTCTTCCGCTCATTTTTTTATTCATTAAATATCTCCTAATATTAATTGTCCGCGTTCTCTATCAGTTTGTTGGTATATTTAGAGCATCTATTATTAGTTAATGCGATTGCTGTATCACATATTGGCCTATTGTCCCTTTCACTTATTCCAGCGCCACGCTCTTCTGTTTCTGTTCTATAGGAACTAAATAAGCTGTTAGCAAAATTACTGCATGTAAGATCTTTCATCTTTCCCAATCTTTTGCATAAGAATTTATGAAAAACTGGAATCATTTTTAAATCTTTAATTAATTTTCTTTTACGTGCTTTTATGTCATTCCCTATCTTATCAATTGTGTTCGCGCAAGAAAGACATTCCTGTTCTACATCAATACAATGTTTCTTCGCAGATTTTAGCGTGCCGTCGTAATATCCGTCGGGAACGAGGGCCAACTGCATAAAGCTTTCCCACTTTTTTTGTTGAAACTCATCATTACTTGCTAGGTTACAATATTCTTCTGATTCCTCACTGCTAGTGATTCTACTATCGCTCATACTTCTTAGGTCGTTAATCCATTCCAATCGCCTTCCCTGCCTGCAAGGACTAAACCATCCACCGTCTGTTGTCACAGGAAATTTGGTTAAGTTTTCTACAGTAATAGGAGACTCGGAGATTCCCCCACGTTTGATAAGGTGGCCCACATACCCGTCCAGGGCGCCAACGGTAGTTGACCACATCGACATATCGAAATCTATTCGCACCATGTGCCCAGTGCCGTCTGCGCCATAATTTTTTTTGTGCAAGTCATTTTCATTGAAAAAATGCGCCGATGTTAAAACATCTGCAAGGCCAGAATTAATTTGTTTTTTAATACTAGGTTTTTCTTGTTCAGTAAATTGAGTAAAATCTTTAAATGTTCCTCCCGTATCGTCATAAGAAATGGTTCCAACAACCTTATTGCTTTCATCTTTCACTAGGGCCCCTTTTGCAGCGTATTTTCCCATCAATGCTCGGTATAGATTTCCTAACGCTACTTCTAATATGGAGGCCAGTGGTTGGTTATGTTTATTTAATTTCAAAAAAACAACTTTGCTGGGGGAATAACCTTGGAGGCACTTAACTGTTTGATGTCCGCTATTTTGTGGTGGTAGGCAGAGTGATTCTTTGTTCAGAACGTTACTAAGATGACATGCGGGCACATTGTTACAGTTCCAAATATCTTCCTCACGCATCCCTACTCCCCCGATTCCCCCGACAACTTTAAATACAGAAGGGGTAGTGGGGGGGGGGCATGGTTGTGGAAGGAGCAAGTGGTTGTTTTTTCGAACAGTACTCCTCATTGCTCGGAGTGCTATTGGAGAATTGGAAAATGGCCTTTCCTAGCGAAACAGCTTGTGTTGATATCGGTATTATCGCAGTTGTCTCTTCGCATTTATCTTTGCTTCCAAAAAAGCGGTTCCAAAGATTGCTAAAAACATTAGCACTATTTGCAGTGTCGATAAAGAGTAAAAAAAGTAAAAATATAAATGACGCATGACACAAATATTTCGGGTGTTTTTTTTCAATGAAAGACATGATCTACCCTTTATAAGCAGAGTAAGCAAAATTCGGAAAATTCGAGAGTCCCAGAAACACTTATCGGATGAATATAAAAATTGTTAAGCAAAGTTGCTTAGTAATAACTTTTATTTAACCGTAAGGGTACAAATTCCATCCCAGTTGGCAGCAGGGGGATTAATTTTAAATTCTTTGCAGCGCTGAATATATAAAGAGGACGGATTTATTTTTCCGGCCAGTTCTGGATAGCGTTTGTGTTCATAAACGAGTGCTTGTTCGAAGGTAGCGATTGCCTGATCCCATTGTTGTTGCTTGTAAAGTGCCAATCCTTGGTGAAAAATATCACGAAGAGAGAGCAAATCGGCCGCAGTGTTTCCTTTTTCGCCAAGTAAATCAAAAGTAGTGACGGGTTCACTTTTACCTACTACACAAACAGTATCCAGCTCGCGCATTTCGAATAGCTCGCTAGTTAATGATTTAGTGAACTGAGATAGTTGAACAAAAACTCCGTATTGTTTGGCGGCGGCCTCTAGACGTGCTGCTAGGTTTACGGCATCTCCCATCATTGTGTAGTTCATGCGACTGCGTGAGCCCATGTTTCCGGTGACGATCTCGCCAGAATTAATACCTATGCGCATTCGCATATTATGAACGAACGTTGGCCAGCGATCACCCTCAGAACTCCATTTTTTTCGTAATTGTGCAAGCGCTGCTTGCATTTTTAGTGCCACTTGACAGGATTTAATAGCGTGGTCAGGCAAAGGAAGTGGTGCACCAAAAAATGCAATGATAGCATCGCCCTCGTATTTATCCAAAGTTCCGCGATGTTCTAATAGAATATCAGTCATGACAGTTAAATATTCATTTAATAATTCAACTAGACGTGGGGCACTTAATTTTTCAGAAAAAGTTGAGAACCCTTGGATATCAGTGAAAAAGGCGGTGAGTAAACTGACATCTCCTCCGAGATGTGGAGGACGACCACTTTTATGCATTTCATCGATCAATTCCGGAGAGATGTAACTTCCGAAAGCATTTTTCAAAAAGCGTTTGTCCTTATTGGATAAGTAAAAGTTAATCAACGTGTTCCATAAATAGGTACCAAAAATTGGAAGTAATGCAAAGAACAAATTTATTTGATATCCCTTAGGAATAAGATAGAGAATGTCTAAAAAAAAAGTTCCCACACAAAGTAGTAGCATAAAGCTGACATCGATAATGGCATTCGCCAGTAACGATACTAAGATCATGATAATTGTGCCAGCTGCCAAAATTCCCCAAGACCACAGCAGTGATTTATCTGGACTTTGACTGAATCTTCCATTTAACATGGCGTTAAGAGCATTCATATGAAAATATACTCCGGGCATCTTAGCATCGATAGCGGTGTGGCGGATGTCGTGGTTGGCGAATGCTGTTGAAGCAATAAAGACAATTTTGTTTTGTAGCAATTGTTTTACTTTAGCATCATCTAGTTTTGCGGTGGTCAATTGATAAAGTCCGATCACTGGAAAGACCTCTCTTCCCCCTGCCCAACGTACCTTAAATTCTCCTTGTTGATTGAGATGTTGCACGCCTGTTTTCATTTGCAAGGTGATGTCTTGTACATTTTTTTTGATGGTTAACTGCGGAGTGTCTCCAGTATAATATTGATATGCTAAAAGCGCCATAGATGGAAAATAAAGAGAATTTCCGGCATTTGCTAATACTGGGTAGTGACGATAGATTCCATCGTCGTCTTCGCGGGCATCGATAAGTCCCAAACCAGGTTCGGCGGCCAATAATTCCGGAATGGGATAATTGGTAGAACTAATCGCTTTTGGGTAAATATCAGTTTTATCTATGCTTCCAACTGAAGTTCCCTCTGCTGGGGTACCCTCTACTTGGGCACTGATCAAAAAATTTAGTAAAGAATCAGGAATATCTTTGAATGGAGGATCATTAAAGTAGGATTTGGGATTAGTGGTGCCATACCCGATGATCACTTTTTGTGAGGCGCCTCCTTGAAAATCTTTTATGGCGTTTGCCATCAACGTATCGGGAGAATTTTTATCACAGGATTTTTCTGGTTCAGAAAAAAGCACATCAAAAACTACTACTTTAGCACCAAATTTTTTCAATTTGGCAAGTATATCTCCCCAAACACTTCTACTCCATGGCCAGCGACCAATTTTATTTAATGCTTCATCGTTAATTTCGGCGAGAACAATATTTTTATCTTGATAATTTTTCTTTAAACTAAATTGCATACGGTAATCATAAAAGCGATCTTCGAAAAAAGATTGAATAACCACTATCTGTTTGATGAGCGAACTGTCACCTCTGCTGTCCATTAAAACGACATCTTTTTCTACATAGGGAATAATCACCATAAAGCAGGAAATACCAATAATTACCGCTAATCCACAAATGCGAATAATTTTTTTTAACATTATGGAATCCTTATTGAATCCTTATTGAATCCTTGTTGATTCTTTGTGAGTATGTAAATATATAGTATGCAAATTTACAGTAGCTTATCGGTGAACCCTAAACTGGCCTAATAAAAAATGGAGAATAATATGAGAGTAATAACCGGATTAGAATGCTTACTTAATGAAAAAGAGCGTCAAAAATTATTGATCGGGAAAGTAGGTCTTTTGACCAACAGTGCGGCAGTGACCACCGACTATCAATGGAGTGTTGCTCCTTTGAAACAGTTACTGGGAGAACGGTTGATTAAACTTTTTGGACCACAGCATGGGCTGCTCACTAATTTACAAGATAATATGATAGAAACTGTTGATTTCTTTCATCCTTATTGGCAATTACCAGTATACAGTCTCTATTCAGATACTCGTTCGCCAACGGATGAGATGTTGGACTCTTTGGACACGATAGTCGTGGATTTGCAAGATATTGGTTCCAGAGTCTATACATATATTTATACAATGACATTGTTGATGGAATCAGTAAGAAATTTTGCCAGGAATCACTCCAGAAATATTAGAGTAGTGGTATTAGATCGTCCAAATCCTGTTGATGGTGAGATTATAGAGGGAAATATATTAGCGCTGGAATTTTCTTCATTTGTTGGTCGCCATCAATTACCCGCTCGCCATGCGATGACCATCGCTGAAATTGCTAGGTTTGTGCAGAAATTTGAGTCGTTAGATATTGATCTCCATATTGTGCCGATGCTTAATTGGCAGCGTAAATTTTCTTTTGCGGAGTGTGGTCTTCCTTGGGTTATTCCTTCGCCAAACATATCGTCACCGGAGGCTGCCTATACATTTGTGGGTACCGTGCTTTTTGAGGGTACAAATATTTCTGAAGGCAGGGGAACAGTACGGGCATTAGAAATTGTCGGGCACCCAACGTTAGATGGATTTAAATTTGCAGAACGTATTCAGCGTCTATCTGTGGAGCGAGGACTGCAGGGATTTTGCTTGCGGCCACTTTCTTTTATTCCAACTTTTAATAAACATCAGGGAATACCGTGTGGTGGAATACAGATTCATCCCACTGACTTAAAAATATTTCGACCTTGGCGTTTGGGACAGTTATTATTGTCGGAGTTATACCAAGAAAAATATTTTCAATGGAAGCAACCACCATATGAATATGAATTTCAGCGATTGCCTATCGATATTATTAACGGCAGTGATAAATTGCGACAATGGATAGAAAAAGGAGAAAATTGGGAGCAACTAATGGCCTTAGAAAATAATGGCCGAGAGAAATTTATTCAGCAGCGTGCAGAAGTTTTGCTTTATTAACGGATCCTTAATTTACTAAGGACATTATTTCTTGTCATCCTCGTTACTTTCGATTTCTTTTAGCAGGGCGTCGCGGAGAGTGCTATATCTGGTGTTGCCTGTATTGGTGGTGTTAGGTGCGCCGGTTGTAGCTGTTGAAGCGGTTGAAGCGGCAGCAGCTGCTGCATTGGCCGCAATTGACGAAGCATCGGCCATATTTTTTTTAGCAATTTCCATTTCCTGAATAAAACGCCTTTTAACAAGAGGATCGTTGTAATACTGACGTGCGATATCTGAATAATTTTCAATTTTTATTGGCAAAGTATTTTGGCCGCCAATGTATTTATCGAATATTCGATGTAGCTCTGCTGATACGGCAATTTTGTTACTTTGAGTTCCCTTTGCATAGTTGTAGCAAAAAAACTGATCAATTTTTATTTTTAACAGATATTTCTCCCCAGAGGAATATAAGCGTTTGCTCTTTATTTGGATATCTCGATACCTTCCAAATAGCTTGGGATCATCGATATAGTCAGTGAGGTTATTGCCCATTCTTCCTAGCTGTTTCTGGATTTTCTCGCAAAGGGTGGTCAATAATTTGTGAGCATCCTTATGCATTAATTCGTCGATATTTTTTTTGATGCCTTGAGCAGTGTCTTTTAAAGGGACATTATTTTCAATTAAATAGCGAAGTATATTTTTTAGATTGCCTCTAGAGAAGAGATTTTTTTCAGAAAAAACTCTCTCATTACTGAAATCGCTTTGTGCTTGAAAAACCATTTTTGTCCAGAGTTCATCTTTTTTGTAAATGGAGTCATAAAAGATGGTGGCCGTCAATATTACGTGGTTATCAGTAATTAATTTTTCGCTAAGTTCAATTATGTTGTCATTCATAGACAATATTTGACGATAAGCGGCCTCCATTTTTGCGATCTTTGAATCTGACGTTTTGATGTCAGTACTTAAGGTATAAAAATAGCTTCGGATAAAATCAGACAGACTATCTAATGTGGTTTCATATAGAGCATCGAATAAGATGTCTCTATCTATGAGAATATTGCTGTCCTTTTTTTCAGCGGAAGTGCCGGAGGTGACAGCGACAGTGCCTTTATCAGTGATTGTTTTAATTTGGTTATCGATCTGTACTCTCTGTAACGTATCTAAAAAAAAACCTAATGGTTCATTGATTACATTTTCACTGCCCTCTAATGTTTTACGCGCCAATTTGTTGTAGTCAATACATATGGGATCTTCTCGTAGGTCTCTATTCCTGATCGGTGCCCAATGGAGTAGAGAATGAAAATTTAATAGGTCAAATATCCAAGATTTGATAAAAAAGGAGTTAGTTTTATCAATAAAATTTTGGCGAAAATCTTCAATTTCTTCTTCTTTGAGGGCCGAAAAATTAAGATTTTCTAAAGTTCTTTTTAGACAGCTACAAAATTCTTTGGGGGATACAATTTTCTTTTTGTCGCATAGGTTGAGTATGAGCAAAACCTGATTCACGCCGTTCTTATCTTCCTGAAAAATCGGTGGTATTGGCGAGAAAATTGCTCCTCTAAAAGTAGTGCTGATATTGTCACCGGGCATAGCAAAAAGATCTGAATTTGTTATTATCTTTAATAATGTTGTCAATAATGTTGTCAATAATAACAAAAATATTTTTGAATTTATGAAAGGTTTCATAGGCAATTTGTTCATCTCCTGCCTGTTTATGGATAACTAAGTGTGGGCCTTTCGAGATTTTTTTGATTTCCTGGGGATCTGATTTGTTGTTTTGTAATAATATTTTTTATTTTTTCGACCAAATCAAGGAAATGTGTTTGATTATGCAATAGGTCAAGATCATTGGTATCCACTTTTAAAGATGGCCCGAGCGTATAATTATGGAACCACTCAAGATAATAGTGGTTTAGGCGAGTGAGATAATCCAACGAAATTGTTCGTTCAAATTCACGTCCGCGCATACGAATACGTTCTTGTAAATTGGGCAGAGAACGATCGAGGTATATTACTAGACTGGGAACTGATAAAAACTCGATCATTGAGTGAAACAACATAAGATAATTCTCATAGTCACGTTCGCTCATATCTCCCTGTTCAAAAAGCGCACGGGCAAAAACGTAGGCATCTTCATATATGGAACGATCTTGGATGCCAGAATTGGTTGACTCTTCAATGTTGCGGTGAGTGTGGAAGCGGTGACTTAAAAAATAGATCTGCAGTGGAAAAGACCACCGAGGCATATCCTTGTAGAAGTCAGCAAGGTAGGGGTTTTGTTGTACCGGTTCCAAATAGCACTCCCACCCAAGAAATTCTGAGAGTTTTTTGCTGAGAGTCGTTTTTCCACTGCCAATATTTCCGGAAATTACGATAAATATTTTATTAGAATTTGTTGTCAGTTTATTATGGGGTAGAAATTTACATACTGATCGATTTGAGGACAATGTGGACTGGTGGGGGAACGCGGATGTTTTTTCTGGCGTGGATGATTGCTGGCCTGATTGTTTGTTTGAGTCAGTCATAAATAACTCCTAGCTGACGTTGCTAACGGTAACATAGGAGGTACGGTACTAAAAAGAATAATGGAGGTCAAATGTTAAATGTAAGTTATAACTATTTAGTTTGTAATAATTCCATCTCCGAAATTTTAAAGACATCCGCGCT
>JADGBS010000076.1:0-395 GCA_015231325.1 Oligoflexia bacterium
TAACATAATATTTGAAAAAATTTTGCACACTTGTGGGCGAGGATGAAGCAGGGGAATGTAGATGGATAAGATTCATAAGAATGCATAAAGTGAACCTACAGGTCATCCAATTAATTTCAGTGCCATGGCAATCGAATTATTTGCCTGGGCCAACACCGATGTACCTGCCGCTGTCAATACGTTGGATCTAACTAAATTTGAGGTCTCCACCGCTACGTCGGAGTCACGAATCCTAGAATTTGCATCTGACAAATTTTCTGTTTTTACTTGAATATTACGTACAGTTGACATCAGCCTGTTTTGTAACGCTCCCGGAGGTAATTCCAAAGTGACCGCGAACTCTCCTACATCTGCAGCAGGAACAAAAGTTCGAGGAACTTTCTTTACTATCACCA
>JADGBS010000076.1:405-15556 GCA_015231325.1 Oligoflexia bacterium
GCTTAGATTCTACTCCCATACCGTCTATTCCTAAACTACTCGTGGTTGCGGAAGTATCTTGTGGTCTAAAAGTCATTCTATCCAATATGGGATCATTTTGAGTGCCTACTTGCATCTCTAAAGTATCACCTTCCCCTTTTAGCAAATTTTTTCCATTGAATTCAGTGGAATTGGCAATTCTGTTAATCTCCTCAAGTAAGCTCTGAAACTCTAGATTCGAAAAGCCTCGTTCCGTATCACCAACCGTATCTGAAGCTGCCTGTACTGACAACTCTTTTAATCTAATCAAAATGCTGGATATTTCATTCAACCCACCTTCTGCAGTCTGAATAAAAGCTATGCCGTCATTGGCATTTCTTTCTGCTTGCGCTGTTCCACGAATCTCGGCCCTTAATCCTTCACTAATAGCTAGCCCTGCAGCATCATCACCAGCGCGTACAATTCTAGTACCTGATGCCAATCGCTCCATCGCTTTCCTCTGCTCAGCAACACCGTTTGATAAATGTCTTTGTGCTGTTAAAGAAGTTACGTTACTGTTGATACGCAAGCCCATGTTAATCTCCTCGAATCATAAATACCTCCTTGTGTGTGTTCATTAATGTAAACGCCCTTGTTTACCTTATCGATTTACTCCTGTTACTCATGTAGGTCTCCTACAACCCACAAAGGGCAAATCGGTATAGGCAAATTTTTCTTAATGAATTTTATTAATTTAAAAAAAATATTTTTTTATTAACATATTGGAGACATCTTCTCCGACTGTAATGCACTGATAATTACTGATGAAGAGTAACCCTCTAGAAATTTTAGACTTCTAACTTCTCCTCCATAAGATATGACAAAGTCTCCCCCAACAATTTTTTCTATATTCCAGTCCCCGCCTTTGACCAAAATATTTGGGCGAACAATTTTTATTAATTCCAAAGGAGTTTCGTCAAGAAATATTTCTACGAAATCGACTGATTTTAAGTTCTCTAATACATATTTACGATCATTTTGATCATTAATTGGTCGAGTGAAACCCTTCAATTTTTTCACGCTAATATTTGCATTTAAACCCACAAACAACAAGTCCCCCAACTCCTTCGCTTCGTTCAAGTATTTAACATGACCAGAGTGAATTATATCAAAACAGCCGTTAGTAAAAACTATTTTTTTCTCTTTCTCTCTTGCCTCTTTTAAAAATTTTGCTGCTTCTACTGATAGATCAAACATCTTTTCTCCGATTTGAAATCACTTTTGTACCAGATAATTTTCCATGAAAATCTAAGTAAAGAGGAATCGCTAATGCCACTAGTGAAAGCAACCCTACCGCTGCACGTATACACAAAGAAGTAATCGCAGGAATACTCTCATTAACCACATCCACTGTCCTGATTCTTAAGGCCGCTTTACCAATGGTTCCTTGTGAGGTTCGCTCAAATAAAGTGTAATAAACAAAGTAATTAATAATAAACAACAATAAAAATCCAATTCCCATTTTGTAATCAATTGCCGACAAAAAATGGCCAGCATATCCCAATAAAAAAGGGAGTTCGAAAATTTTTTCTCCTCCCTGCAGTCCATTTATTGCAACTACTGCAAAGTGAACTATGGAAAACAGCACCAACATAAAAAGAAGCAAAAATAAAAGTATTAACATGTCCAATGCCCAAGCGCCTAACTGCAGTTTTATTGAAACAGTAGTGGTAGCGCTGGAAGCAGCAGTGGCGTTGGCAGTATTAGTGCTAACGTTAGCGCTAGCGTTGATCCCTCGTATACTACTGCCACTTTTACTGTTGTTGCCTTTCCAGGGAAGGACCGAATGCTGAGAAGCGGCTGTAGAAACAGCTGTAGAAACAGGAGTTGAAAACATAGAAGAAACGCTGTCTCCTTTAAAACTTTTTTTCCTTAAATTTGGTCGAAACATCTGCTCAATATATTCCCGCTCTTGTTCATCTTGATGAAACCCTAAACCATCATCCAGCGGATGAAAGGAAATCTCTCCTATATCTCCGCCAACATCTGCATTTCCTTCTTTAAAATTTTGTAAATTCATACCCCCCCCTAATAATTTCCGAATCACAACTCTTGTGTTATGAAATTATTATACCGCTCCCTCCGAATGTCCTCAAGCAAACTTGCCAAGCATTAATTTCGAAAAGACAAATCCTGTCGCCGTACATACCGCAGTAGGACATCTCATTAAATATGCCGGTAAATGAATGGATGATGAATTCTTCAACGAAAGAAGAAATGTCTCCTCTTCAGAAGAAAGCCCTGCTTCAGGACCAATTATTAATAAAATTTTTGATTTAAGTGGTTCTATCCCTGACCATAATTGCTGATTCTGTTTTTGCAACATCTGATCTAATTTTTCAGTAAAATACATGACGATATCGTACGCCTTTACAACTTCCTGCAGAGTAGTCTCAGGCTCGATGCTTAAAAAAAATGGATTATTGGATTGAATTATTGCGCTCTCTACTAAACGCTCGGTTCGTTCGACATTTAATTTCAATCGCTGTGAAAAAGTAGTCTTTAGAGGAATCAAACGTTGATAACCCAGCTCCACTGCCATTTTTACAACCTCTTCAAACGCCTCTCGTTTAGTGGTTCCCATTGCTAAATCCAAATTATGCATTTTTTGCATAACTTTTTTCTCAAGTATCCGCACCACCAATATAGAACTTTTTGTATCTTTTTGTACTTCACCTACCCAAATCTCCCCCCTCCCATTGAAGATCGCGATCTTTTCTCCAGGCGTAACTCTTAAAACTCTTACTAAATGAAACACCCTCTCGCCTTCTGCCGTTATAATCCCTCCCAACTGTAAATCACTGGCGCCAAACTCCTCGCCTAGATAAATCCCATGCATAAATCACCATTCCCTTACTTTGTCCCCTTACACCACACGCTGTAACGTCAATGCTGCCCACTCTCCCTTACACTCTTCTGCAATAACCACACACGAAATACACGAATTGGCGCTCAAATAGAATTCTCTTACTTCTGCAACCTGTTCCTTCAACAACCCGGAGAGAATTATAAACCCTTCCTTCGCCAATTTTGAAAGCAGAAAATCTCGTTTGGCAATCAAAACATTCATTAGTATGTTAGCGAAAATTAAATTAAACTTTCCTTCTAATAATGCAGGTATTACCGCAGAACCCGTTTCCCCTAGGTCATGATCTACAAGCATTAGTTGAGGCAAAAATTTATTTTCTGCAACCGATCCCGTTGTGGATAAAAAATTACACTCTAAATTTTGCTGAGAATTATCCAATGCGGCCTGATCAACATCACACAAAACAACCTCTCGATATCCCAGTTTTGATGCTGCAATACCCAAAATCCCTGAACCACAACCAAAGTCTAAGCAACGACCTCCAAGGAGAAAACAGGAGGAATGTAACGAACTTAGGAGCTCCAAGCAAAGTTGGGTGGTTTGATGCTCACCTGTGCCAAAACCCATGCCTGGATAGATATAAATGGAATGCTGTGCGGGGTGTTCTGCAGAGTGTTCTATAGGCCGATCCGACGCTTCCTCTCTCGGCCTCCCCCGCCCTTGATAAAAACTCGGAACTACCTCTAATAGAGATGATATTTTAATCGGGCGGTAGTGTTTCTCCCAACTTTTGTTCCACTCCTCGTTGAGCTTTTTCTCTATCGAAACTTGAGAAAATGCAAAACCAACAATCGAATTTATGGCCGCAGCAAATTTTTGTGCCGCTGATTCTGCTTGCTCGCCACAAAAATAAAATTTATAACGCAAAATTTCCTGCGAATTCTGAATTTTTTCTACCTCCTCCAATACCTCCCAAGGAATATCCCCCCCCGAGTATGCCCGCTCCCCCAAAATATCGTCAACCTCCGCTTCGTCTAGGCCATACTCCTCGATTCCCTGGCAGCCAAACGACTCTATCGCCAATTGTTTTAGGCCCTCCAGAGCAAGGCATTTTGAATCATCCCCTTCTTCCCCGGCCACCAGCTGCCATTTTTTCATCTGTATTTCTAGGGAGAGGATAAAGTAATGATCATCATCATAAATTGTCATCATAGTTGCTCCTTCAGTCCTTCAAATCTGAAGAATAATAGTATACTGGTATCGAAATATCACTAATTAGATTATTCTAATCCCTTTCTAACGTAGGATAATTGTGATAAATCAACTTAAATTTTAAAAATGTCGAAATGCGTTATCACACCACGAGGAGCGATCAGTGTTTATCATTGGAGTGGCCGGCGGCTCCGGTTCTGGCAAAACTACCTTCGCGAAGAAAATTATTAGCATTTTGGAGCACCAAGACCTTTCGCTCCTACACATGGATTCTTATTATCTCCCCTCTCAACCCAAAACCAACTATACCGAGAAAGGTAAACCTAACTTTGATCATCCTGACGCTTTTGACTGGGAATTATTAAGAATGCATATCTCTGCATTAAAAAATGGAGAAGCAATCGATTCTCCTATTTATGACTTTAAAAATAGTCGCAGAGATACCACCACTCTCACCATTGGACCCAGCAAGGTGATAATATTCGAAGGAATTTTCACGCTTTACGACAAAGAAATCAGAAACCTTCTAGACATAAAGTGTTTTTTACATGTGGATTCCGACATTCGGTTTACCAGAAGGCTACACCGAGACGTGAAAGAACGAGGAAGAACTTTGGAATCGATCATTGAACAATATTACGATTCTGTAAGACCCATGTTCCTTAAGTTTTTGGCACCCCAAAAACAATATGCGGACATTACTGTTGGTGAAATACCGATGTGGCCGCTTCAGTTTTGGTTGCAAAAATCCGCGAGTTGCTCTAACTATGGAAGAATTACCAGGGCCAGAGGAAAATTCACTGAAGTACCAATTAATGCCTATAGGTGGTGTCGGTGAGGTTGGCCATAATATGATGTTGATCAAGACGACCAATGAATGGATCATCATCGACTGCGGAGTACTCTTTCCACATGATAATTTTTTGGGTCTGCAATATTTAATTCCTAACTTTACTTTATTAGAA
The DNA here is from genome assembly GCA_015231325.1 of Oligoflexia bacterium. GTDB lineage: Bacteria > Bdellovibrionota > Bacteriovoracia > Bacteriovoracales > Bacteriovoracaceae > JADGAN01. Next base: position 5,410 of record JADGBS010000076.1, read on the forward strand.
GAAAACCGAGATAAAGTCACCACATTGATCATAACCCACGCACATGAAGATCATATTGGAGCAGTGCCCTTTTTGTGGATGCGTTTGCCGCACCTAAAAATTCTGGCCCCACCTATGGCCAAAGAATTAATTCTACTGAAAACCAAACAATATTTAGGTAACGCCCCCTTGGTTGACAAACACACCTTTCCCTCCCTGGAGCAACTGGAAGGCAATATTTCGACGTACAACCATGGAAACATCCTTACATTTCAAGACGTGACAATATATCCAGTAAGCGTCAACCACTCAATTCCCCATACTCATGGGTTAATAATTCAAGACAAAGAAAAAGAAGTATCTAGTTTCTATGCCTCTGATTGTAAATACGATGCCGATTCTCCATATGAGACAGCAATCGACTTCGATTACATAAATAAAATTACTAAGTCCTCAAAGATAAAATTTTTATTGCTCGACAGCACTAATATATTACGAACCGACAAAACTCCTTCCGAAAAAAATTTAATTAAACCACTGAATAAAATTATTAAAAATTTGTCAGGAAGAATTTTTGTCACCTTTTTTCCTTCAAACCTACATCGTCTACAAACTTTCATCAATTTAGCAAAAATTCTAAACCGTAAGCTCGTTTATTACGGACGATCTCTTAAAACTTACTCAGAAATTGGGTTCAAATTACAACTGATCAATCACTTAACTGAGACAAGACTAACAGAACTTAGTGACGATTTATCTAGCAGTCTCATTCAGGCCACTCCCGACAATGAAATACTTGTTCTGTTGACCGGTTGCCAAGGTGATTATAAGGGCGCATTAAACCGAGTCGTTAGCGGTCAAGACCCACTATTTAAATTGCGGGAAGGGGATACCATAATTTTTAGTTCTCGTGTAATCCCTGGAAATGAAAAGAAAATTGCTCAAATCTACAACAAAATATACCAGCAAGGGGCAAAAATTATTACTGCCAATGATGAGCTAATCCACGTTTCTGGACATCCTGGACAAGAAGACATAAAAATATTTGTAAAAAAAATCGCACCTACTCATTTTGTCCCTATACATGGCGAAAACTATTTTTTATATAAGCACGCTGAATTTATAAATCACCATTTCCCGTCAATAAAAACCTACGTCATAAATAATTATGATGCTATCTCGATTACATCAAATTTCGATATAGAACACATAAAAGGTAACGAACTGCGAAATTTACTACCACCATCTTTTGTACTTGAAGATAACGTAATTATCGACAAAGGGGCAATTAATCGTAGAAAAAAATTGGCCAGCAAAGGCGTTGTTTTTATTTCCGTCGTTCTTTTTAAAAACGACACACCTCCACAAATTAAGATAGATTTTTTTGGATTACCCGCTTTTATCGAGGGAGATCACTATCAGGAAGAACTATGTAAACTGATCGACAGTCAAATAAAAACAACCACATCAGAACAAGATATGGTTGCAACTATTGCAAGATATCTGACTCTTCACCTAAATTATCGCCCGATTATTCGTTTGCATCTTATCACTCAACCTACTCAACTTACTCAACAAACCATTTAATCTTTTTTTTGAGCAATAGTAATGTGAAATTCATGATTTTGTAACAGTGGAGAAAGTTTTGCTCTTAATCTGAAATCCTTCAATGAATCAGCATTCACTACCAAAACTGCATACTGCTTTTTCTTACTTCCTACTATTTTGAACTCTTTGGGTTCGAAACTGAAAGATTTTCCAAGCTCACTAGACATCACCTGAGGAATACTTTCTTTTTCATAAGCAACGCTAATGTGCGCCCCTACCCCGCTCTTTCGATTTAAATATGGTGCCATAAAAAAACCGCGCGGTAATAGCTTTTTGATTTTTGGGTACACCTCATTTATATAAGCATCATCCACCTTTAAATACCAAAAACCCGATGTTTTTTTATTGAGTACTCCAGACAATGGAAGATGCTTCTTGGCGTACGATGAAACCTCATCCAAATATTGGATCGTCCCCCTCCCACTGTCCACCACTTTGGCCGCAACAGCGAGAGAAAATAGCATGCTGATAAAGACAAGACTAAAAACAAAAATACTTACTGCGGTCCTTCTGGAAGTACCTTTCATCAAAATCTCCTCGTGTTACACCTACTCATACTATATCGAATTAATTCCAAGGAGAAGTATCAATCGTGGGATTTTTGTCTCTATCGTTATCATGATCTTTTTTTAGAAAAGCGGGAGTGTCAAATTCATCATCGTTGAAATTAATAAAGCCCAATCGCTCTGCAATCGACTTCGCCTTGTTACGATCATTTTCCCCGTTAGGCGCGCTGGTTGGGGCAACAAAAGTGCTCTTCACCTGAGTGGGGGAAGGAGCAATCGGCGGCGTCATCGATGGTGTTGTAACACTAGCAGTGCTGGATGACAGAGCTGCCTCATAAGATGATGCCGCTCTCCTAATTGACTCCGCCAAATTAGAGGATTTATCTAAAGGACGATCGATGCTTAAACTAAGATTTTCTATGTTGATCGAGTTAGCATTGGCATTAACATTTGCATTATCATTGGCATTGACGTTGGGGCCGGCGTTAGGGCCAGAGTTGACATTACTCCCTTGAATTCCACTATCAGTAGTAATTCCATTATTTTCCAACCCATAAAATGGATCCACCTTTATTTCATTTTTTAACCCAGAAGCAGAGACGCCTGAGACCGCGAACCCACGTCCTGCCCCAAAAGAAGTTGGTCCACCACCAACTCCTGTTGGTCCAACTCCTGTTGGTCCAAGACCATTCGGACCAGCGCCATTTCCAATATTTGATACTACGGACCCACGCTTTTTTCCGCGATCGCTACTTAAACCAGTTGCGATTACAGTTACTTTGATTGATTCACCCATTTCGTCATCAATTACGGTTCCGAAAATTATTTCCGCATCCTCGTCTGCCGCTTCCATAATCAGAGATACGGCAGCATTAGTTTCGAAGGTGGTTAATGATTTGCTGCCTGTGATATTTATAATTATTCCTGTGGCGCCGTCGATAGTAATGTTTTCCAACAGTGGTGAGTTAATAGCGTCAGTAGCGGCCTTGACTGCACGATCTTGTCCTGTAGCAATTCCAGTTCCCATCAAAGCTAAACCCTTATTACTCATAACAGTACTGACGTCAGCGAAATCTGCATTGATCAATCCGGTATGATTAATTAGGTCTGATATACCTCTCACCGCATTAAGCAAAACTTCATCCGCACGTTTAAATGTCTCTATCAAAGACAAACTCTCACCCGCCAATGCCAACAATCTTTGATTAGGAATAGTTATCAACGAATCTACGGCCTCTTCCAAAGAAAAAATACCTTGGTCCGCCTGTCTAGAACGTTTTTTACCTTCAAACATAAATGGCCTAGTCACCACTCCTACGGTCAATGCCCCCAACTCTTTCGCCAGTTTAGCAATTACCGGGGCCGCTCCAGTGCCAGTTCCTCCTCCCATACCAGCAGTGATAAATACCATATCTGCACCGCTCAATAGCTCACTTAATTTTTCATACTCCTCAAGTGCGGCCTTTCTCCCTACTTCAGGATTCGCTCCGGCCCCCAAACCTTTCGTCAGCTCTCTCCCTAGCTGTATCTTGACCGATGCCAAATTTGCATCTAGTGCCTGTACGTCAGTATTGGCGACAATATATTCAACCCCACTTAGTCCCGCACCAATCATCGTATTAACTGCATTTCCGCCAGCACCACCGACCCCTATTACTCTGATTTTTGCGCATTTCGATTCATCCGTGCTACAAGAAAAAGTAGCCGTGTTGATCATTCTCCCTTGCCCAACACTCTCGCTTCCTTCGTGATGAGTATTATTCGTAATTTCAAACATATCCCCTCTCCTCGAAAAAAAAGTTACCGTTTTATCTAAAATATCTCCTTAAAAATGCTTCTTAGCGAACGGTTTAACTTATAAACAATATCAAAATTATTTTTTTCCAACCGATTGTTTCTTTCCACCTCTTGTCGATAGGCAACCATCAGTAGACCGACTGCGGTCGAAAATTCTGGCAACTGAATTATTCCTTCTGCTTCCTTCAGGTGAAGGGGATTGCCGATTTTTACCGGCATATTTACTATGGGTTCTGCCAGAAGATTTAGTCCACGAATTCTTGCACCTCCTCCGGTTAAAACCATGCCCACAATAAGATCTTTTCGTAAATTTTTCTCATCTATAATTCGATTAATTACGCGAAATAATTCCTCTGAACTAGCACATAAAACTTTACTCACGTAATGTATCGGAATTTCCCTGCAGCGGTCATTACTGCCATTTAATCCATAAACTGAGACATGAGCGCTACGGTTCATTCGGTCCAGATTAATGCGATCGAATAAAACATTCCCATAATTCAACTTTATTTTTTCCGCTTCACCATAAGCAGTGTTAAGAGCGACGGCCAAGTCATTAGTAAAATGATTTCCCCCTATGGGAATGCTTTGTGAATAAATTAACGCGCCTCTCTTCCAAATTGCTAAATCAGAAGTACCACCTCCAATATCCAGTAATACAACACCAAGATTTTTTTCTTCCTCGCTCAACGATGCTACGGAGGAGGCCAACGGTTGCAAAATAAAATTTTTAACTTTAACCCCTGCATTTTCCACGCATTTGTTCAGATTTTGCAATGCAGAAATAGTTCCAGTTATGATATGAGAAGAAATTTCTAGCTTAGTTCCGCACATACCCACAGGATTCTTTATGCCAGAAATTCCATCAACCCTAAACTCTTGAGGAATTACATGTAATATTTTTCTATCCTCAGGAATAACAACATTTTTTACTTCCTCAATTGCCCTTTCAACATCTCTTAACGTTATTATGCCACTGGAATTCCTAATCATTATCTCTGCTTGATTGTTAAAACTACCAATGTGTATACCAGCAACACTAATATAGGCCTCATCAATTTCTATTTTAGTTGCCTTTTTTGCCTCCCTGATCGAATTTTTTATTGAAAAAATTGTTTTGTCTAGATTGACAACCATTCCTTTCTTGAGACCTAGGCTGGGAACGTTTCCAATACCAATTATTCTCAATTTTGGATGACTAGAGGTTGAAAGTGAAGTGGGCGCACCACCACCCAGATGACCGCTCCCAATAGCATCACAGTCATATTTGCCTACGATCGTACAAATTTTAGTAGTACCTACATCTATGCCAACGATTACATTCCTTTGTCTTTCATTCATGAATGAGATTCCTTCCCTGAACAGATATGGCCTTCCACAAAATGATTAAGGGGTTCGTCAGACTTCGGACTCATCGCCTGCGACGTACGTTTATATTTACCATAAATAGGGCATGGTTAGAATAAACCTCTGTATATCATTACATTTCACATTTCAAAATCTTGTTTTTTTAAGATAATTTATTAGTTTGCAATACATGCTGTTATTCAATACATATTGATATGCAATACACATTGATACTAACAAGTAGTCCACGGATGAAGCCTGCAATATGTATTAAATACAACCGCTTTTGGACATCAATAACAAAATAAAAATAATAATTATTTCATCTGAATCACCACCTTATACTTAGGCATTTCATGACCACTATGTATCCTAAATGTACAATATGTTTTTGCTGTCTTATGCTTGGACACGACAAACGCTCATGGCCATAACGCTACAGGGCGATAATTTGATTGGAGAAAAAATGAGCAATTCACCAAAAATTGATGAAATGGAAAAAGAATTAGATGACGTTAGACAAATTTATAAAAAAATTAGAAGTGTTGAGTTTAAAGGAAAAGGGATCGCCAAATCGATTACCCTTTATAGCTCAGATAGCACTCGCCATAATGTGCTCCTTATGAAATTAGAAGATGAGACCTTGGTAACTAAAGAAGTTGATAACAAGCACATGTTTCCCCTATGGAAATCGCTAAAAGATTCCGACACAGTTTATGTATGGTACGACCAAAAATACACGGTTCAGCAGTATGAGATTTATAAACGTCTGTAAATCAAGAATAACTGAACAAACGTAGTAACCTTTTTTGAAAGAATTTATGCCCTTTAGGACCTGGAAAAAAGGTTGCGCTTGCTTACTTATAGGGAATAAAGCAAAGGAAAAAATTATGAAAGATTTTATCTTTGATTCCAAAGGTATGGATGAACTGTTCAAAGAAGTTTATTGTTCTCCAGACTTTTTTTGCTTTCCCTGCTTTTCTGAAAACAATACCGAGGAAATAAAAAAAACTTACCTTCTAGGAATTAATGAATTTCACAAAGCAAATTTCGAAGATGCTATAAGATTTTTTTCTCAATTAGTAACGCCTAATGGTGGATTAGAAATCGCTGGGTATTGGCTAGGACAATGTTATTATCATCAATCAAGATATGAAGAAATGATTAATGTCTACACTGATCTACTAAGCAAATTTCCGCAATGGTGCTTGGTTGAATACCATTTAGGACTTGCCTTTTATTTAACTGCTCAAGATCAAAATGCAATTAAATGCTTTGAGCATCTTTTGCAAAAAAAAAATAGTAATGTTTTCACTTATATTTACTTGGCCGAAATTTATTTTAGACATGGAAAATTACTCGAAGCTATCAATACCGTAAAAGAAGGACTTACGTTAAATCAGAAGGCAAAAAACTTGAAGAAGGCCCTAGACTTTTATACCGATGTGAGCAAACCCTAGTAAAGCAAAAGCATAGACCGTAGGTGTCAAACACATACAGGAGTTTGCTAGATGAAGTATCTTATCTTAAATAGCGGAAGTTCTTCTTTAAAGTTTCAATTAATCAATGCTCAAGATGAAACTTTGGTGGCAAAAGGAATCGTAGAAAAAATTGGCAGTAGCAACGCTATCTTGAAATACAAAGCTTTCGATAAAAATGAAATTCGAGAAGTTTTAAAAGTTAAAAATCATGATTATGCCCTGGAGTTAATTTTAAAGAATTTAACTGACTCCGTCAGAGGTGTAATTAAAGATATTTCACAGATAGATGCTGTTGGGCATAGGGTGGTTCATGGTGGAGAATATTTTTCCAATTCGGTAATTATTAATGAAGAAGTAATTAATAAAATTAAAGAATGTTCCATTTTTGCTCCCTTACATAATCCTCCAAATCTAATGGGGATAGAATCGTGCAAGTCTATTCTTCCAAACGTTCAACAAGTAGCAGTTTTTGATACCGCATTTCACCAACAAATCCCCTCAGTTGCTTATCTCTATGGTTTACCCTACGCTATATACGAAAAATTAAAAATACGCAGGTATGGTTTTCATGGTACTTCACATTCATATGTGTCCACACAAGCACTGAAAATCTTAAGCGACTTAAACGACTTAAACGAGAAAAATCACGGCGACCGCAATATAATTACTTGTCATTTGGGTAATGGTGCCAGTGTCGCTGCCATTGTGAGTGTGAGGCAATTAATGCTTTAGGAGACATCGGTAATTTTAATTCTTCTAACAAAAAAATATTATTAGATAACCTGAAAAACAAGAATAAGCTTGTACGAGCTTACAGTGCTCGAGTTTTGGGAAAAATGCCAGAGGAGGATGTCATAGAGACTCTCATTGAGGCATTAAGCGATGACTCTTACACTGTGAAAATCAACCTATTAAATGCCCTTTATACTATTGGTAATAAAGTTATACCTTATATATTTAAACATGTAGAAATAAAAATTAATGCTTTAAAAGTTGTCGGGGCCATTAATGATAAGAGTAGTGTTTCGCTTTTGCAAACAGCATTTTTGAATGAAAAAAAATAAATAGTACTCCAACACATTAAGTATATTGAAGAGATAATCAATAACGACGTTAAAGACAAAGACCTTCTTTTATTGGGAACGATTTAACTCACAAGCTATCTTTCCACCTGAGCAACTTAGCGTCCTTAGTGATGACTTATTCCATGAACCTGCATAGATGTTAAAGAATATTTTTAAAATATCGATTTAAGTAATCCTCAAATAAAATATTCAAATTTCTTTTTTTCGTTTCATTTTTTTCCCAATCATTATCCTGATAGTCAAAGTCGTCTTGAAGATTATTTTGAATAAAGCGGTATACTGTCTCAAGATATTCCGCTGATGCCTTAACTGCATCGACCGCCTCATCCTTTAAGCATGCAAAACTTCTTCCGTTGAGACATCCCCATTTTAAAACCCAAATGTAGTCACCCGTATCCAAAAGATGATGGTAGCAAACTTGATCAACTTTTTTGCCATAAATACACATGTCTATAATGCCAAGAGTATTGGGATTTCTTTTAACGTGTGCTGGAGAGAAAGAGTCTTGAATAGTATGCACAACATGGCCAATCCAAAAGAAGAAAAGATTTTCTTTACCCTGTTGATGAAATTGCAAAGCATAGGCAGTGTTCTGAATAATTATTTGACGTATCCCTTGAAGAGTATTTAGAAGTGTTGGCACTTCCTGCTTCTGACCATTAGGCAGATTTCTTAATGAATGAATAATTTGCAATTCCGGATTATTTTGCCATCTGCTAAGGTTGCAATCTTTTAAATCAATATGGTATCGTCGACAAAGAGTTGCGGATGGAAAGTCTGTTTGATAATTTCCCTGAATAAGAAAATTTTTTGAAATTAAACCACTATCTCCGTAAGCAACCACTGGATAAAAATCGTGCCCAATGAATTTGTTAGCTGCTAAAACTGCAAACCGGGTAATATCTTCATGGCCTCGAACCGGTCCACTGGTCCACTTCTCTTCACTACTGTAGGCGTTAAAGGGCAAAAAGATAAGAAGACCTATTACCATAGCAATATTATAATATTTTTTCATACTTCCATTCCACTCCCACACAAAAATATTAAAGAACTCCAACGTGATAAGGATTTGCCTAAACACAGCTTATAATAGAAATGCTTGCTTTCGAGTTCAGTTATGATAAAGAAATGGTTAATATTCTGTTAAGAACATAATTTCTATTAGTTTGTCACTCACAAATGATTAGACATTAGGTATTAGGCATTAGACATAGCTTACCGTCTTGCTCCATGAACCACTCGGCCCTAAATGGCCGAATCCATATAAGTTTCACGATAAGTTCACGTTACTGATTTTGCACTCGCTTCCCAAGTGCCCTGGTGAATCGTTGCAATGCGGGTGAAATGTCTTTTGGATCAAGGTGAATATCCAAAAGATAAAAGTTTTGCGGATCACTAAATGCCTGTTTCATCCCCGTGACAAAATCTCCTTCCGTAAAAATAACGCTGCCTTTTCCAGCATTAAAAATTTGAGGGATGCGGCTGTATTGCCATAATTGGACATCATTAAATGTCCCATCTAACATGGGACGTTCAGTACCATAACCGTAGTTGTTAAGGACTAAGACAATCGGATTCAAGTTATAACGAACTGCTGTTGAGAGCTCCATTCCCGTCATTTGAAATGCGCCATCACCCACCAGAACCAGCGGACGTACTTCTGGATGTGCCACTTGTACACCAATGATGGCCGGTATAGCAAATCCCATCGAAGCATAATATCCAGAGGCCATATATTTTGTGGCATTTGGAATAGTAATATCCGTTGATCCGAAAAGCGCATCACCGGTATCGGCGATTACAAAAGTCTTATCATCGATGATACTTTCCAGAAATTGCAACACTCTCCCAATAGTTATGCGTTTTCCGCTCTCCACTCCAAACTCTTTAAACTCTTTCGCTCCTTCTTTGAGTTCACTTGTAATTGATTTTTTCTCTGAGTGACAGATCTTTATCTGCTCTTCTAACACCTCTCTGCACCTGATATTTGAATTCAAAAGTCCTTGCAAAAAGCTCGTTAGATAAACCGAATTGTAAGTATGATAACTAATGGAAGTTTTTTCACTGGTAGAAAAAATCGATAGCTGTTGAGTTAGACGGGCAGTGAAAATTCCCAGGTTTATATCCGTCATAAACATCCCAAGAAATATCACGCAGTCGCTCCCCTCCACATAATCGCGAACACCCTCCTTCCCCACACCCCCTTGATAAACACCTAGATGTAGCGGATGACGTTCATCAATCACCGTTTTGCTCAAAACTGATGAGGCAATGGGAATATTTGTTCGTTCAGCAAATTGCAGCAGTAAAGCTTGTAGGCCATACCTCATCACCTCTACTCCGG
>JADGBS010000077.1 GCA_015231325.1 Oligoflexia bacterium
TCTTGAACCTTCAAAAATGCTCTTGTTCTTCCATCCTCTAATGCACTCAGGCCTTTTAAAAAAAATTTATCATCAGTAGAGCGAGAAATATCCACTACACCATTAAATTTATCTTTACTCTGCAAAAAATCAAATATTTTTTCTTTTTGTTCAGTACCTAAAACAATATCTACTTCCAACATAGATTGCAATTTTTCAGAAGATAATTGAGCATAACAACCTGTAACAGCTATTATAGCATTTGGTGAATATTTACGAGCACGTCTAATTATATTTCTACAAGTAGAATCGGCCTTACTTGTCACAGTACATGTATTTATATAAACAATATCCGCACAATCTTCGAACGCAACGACCTGATATCCCTTTTCAATAAACTTCTCAATAATACTCCCAGTTTCAGATGTGTTTAATTTACAACCTAGAGTATAAAAAGAAACTTTCATTCCTTTATTTATTTTAGAATTCATTTTAGAATTTTTACCTCACGACTTCATAACATAAACGTAAACATAATTTGAATTTAATTTGTAATGCAAAAAAAACATTTTTAAAAAGATAATATTTATTGATTGACAGGAAAAGTAAAAGAAATTAATTTCTTTCCTACAGCTTTAATAATTTTGTTAAGATTATTATTATAAATAACATAATAAATAATATGGTCTCGTAGCTCAGCTGGTTAGAGCACCTCCCTTTTAAGGAGAGGGTCCTGCGTTCAAGTCGCAGCGAGATCACCACTTTCAATTTTAATTTTTTAGATAAAAATAAATAAAATTGCTCCCATCGTCTAGCCCGGTCTAGGACATCGCCTTTTCACGGCGGTAACTGGGGTTCGAATCCCCATGGGAGTACCAAGTTAATAAAGGCCAGCACGCGATTGCTGGCCTTTTTATTTTGAGAACAATCTCTCTCATTAATCATTCTCAACTATCACATCAAAGCAGTCTCGTGCGACCTCAATGAACTGATCAACGAATTGCTGATCAAGATTAGAATTACTGATCGTCAGTTTATTTGGAGGTGAGATAGCGATGGCCAATCTTTTTTCATGCGACTTATCTAGAAAATAAACTTTATACCTTCCATTGAAATCTTTCAGACTCTCATCATTCTTGATTAATTGCTGAAATTCTGTCCACTGATCATCGGTGATTTCGCTAATCCCAGCAGCATTAATTGAAGGGGTCTCGCGTCTAAAGCGCATTAGCCTTACAAAATCTAGGTGTTTCCACAACAAACGATTTTGACGAAACCCGTGGAGAAATCCGGTAACCTTTTGCAAGTTCTCAGCAAAAACCACACTGTTTATTGACGTTTCAGTCTCTGCCATCTCATCCTTAACCTTCTTTAGTAACTCACTGACAAGCTGATGATTTCCAGATGCCCCGGCCCCGCCGCGCAAAAGATCATGGTCTTCTTTAGTTGTTTCCATCGATAACGATATGGTATCGGGACAAAATTTTTTTACACTTTTAAATAAATCTTTCTGCCGATAAAGGGCGATTCCATTGGTGGCCAGCATCAATTTAGATATTCTGGAGTCATTTAATTGATTCATCACCGGAATAAAATTTTTAGCAGCAGTCGGCTCTCCACCAGTTAGAACCACGGTAATTTTATTCGCATGATCGTTGGAAATTAGTTCTACGCACTTCGCCAAGAGCAACGGATCTAATTCTTCAGAATTATCAGAGTGGACCCTAGAAAAAGAGCAATGTCTGCAGCTCTCGGGACAATAATTGGTTAGCAACACTCGTAAAGCAATACTCGTCATTTTCTTTCCCCTCCTTGCTGAATTTTCCTTGCTGAATCTGTTAACAGCTCTGTTTGTTAACAGCTCTGATCTATGACGCAGGTAGTATCGCCATAGTAATTCGTATAACAAATATAACCCTCATAACACTCATCAGTACTAGTGCAGTTATCCCCAGGTCTTCGCTTGCAAAGAACACCCGCACAAGCTAAAAGCGGCGAACAATCTGCATCACTAGTACATGGAGAATTTATACCACCAACACATGCTTGAGTATTGCAACTTTGTGTCTTACTGTCACCATCCCCCGATCTGTCACAATCTGATCCACCATTCGCAGGAGCAGGGTTGGTACAACTTCTCGTACAACTTTGGGTTCCACCACCGCACGTTTTGCTGCATGCTGCGCAGCTCCAACCAGTCCATCCTCCATTTATTGCTCCTAGACACCCCTTAAACTTCATATGATGAACATATTCGTTGATAGTCACACTCTCCAAAGCAATAGTACCAACGCTACCCACATCGTATGCAAGGGAAAATTGGTGTCCACCAAAAGTATATTGCAAGGCACTTCCGTCATAAAAGTAAGTCTCTGCCCAACTGGAGGCAGGCGAATCCACTATAGTTGATGAATCGCTAAGCGTGATTCCTCCTTTCTCTATAGTTGTACCTACAATACTCCACTTCATTTTAGTTATACCGCTAGTCATATTTTTATAACGAAGCACTACTGTGAAGCCAACCACCATACTCTCTAAAGGATCTGAGGGAACTAACTTCAATCCACTGTCATCAAAATTTATGATGGTTGGAGTAGTAATTGCTTGGCCAGAATTGTACGTATTCGAAATAACTTTGGATGTGGACCACAGGGTACCAAAACGATCTTGAGATGTTGGTGCACAGCTTAATACTGGGGCCTTGATCTTGGTCCATGTACCAAATGGGGAAATGCACAGAAAAACCCCCTCCCCACCATTTTCGCCCCCGCCTTGAAATAGGGCATCCCCATTGTAACCTAGGGCCCCTTCTATATCGCTGTTGCAAACAATTAAGGATAAACTTTTCTCACCAAACTTCAAAGGTCCGTCGTTATTCAAAATATTTTCGTTACTGTCATTGTCCACGCTGGTTTTCTTTTCAGTTACGTAAGAACCACAACTAGTAATTACCCCCGCCCCGTTTGTACTCACTACTATGGGGATATCTCTCATGTCCTCTGCACCATTTACATCGGTGTAGGTGATCTTCAGTGTGACTGTCTTTTTTTGGTAATTTGCAGGAAAATTGCTGCCAACCGGGATTTTGTTGGCCTCATTGTTGACACTATAAGAAGTAATTTTTAGCCCATTGGGCCCAGCATATCTTACCGATACATCAGCGTAGTTGCTGGTTCCGTATACCTTCAAGTTTTTTTTCGCATCTTGAATATAACGAATGCCCTCAATGCTGCTATTTTGGGACAAAGTTTGTTTACAAGATTCCCCAGTTTGATCTTTATTCAAAATATTGTTAATTTTTTCTGTCTCATAAACGCAGTCACAAGTTCGATAGTTTCCCTTGCTAGCAGTGGTGGTGAACATATTAGTGCTTTTGGCAATCGACAAAATAACAACTGTTCCCACTGCCATTGACGCCACCAATTCGACCAAAGAGTACCCGCAATACCCGCACTCTCGTTGCTTTCTAAATAGTAATTTCATGAAACATTCTCCTGCATTACTCAACATACCGAATCATACCGAATTTAACTAACAACACTGGTTATACATCGAACAATCTCCGCTGGCGCAATCATTACCACTAGAACAACCTGCATAATCTTTGAGTTTACAAAGATTTTCCCAGCCACAAGCTAGATTTGGATCACAATCATCATCATCAGCACATTCTTCCCCAAAACTGCACTTTCGAACAATACACCACTGCGTAAGGTTTTCTCCCCACTGTGACCGATCACAATCATTACCACCATTTGCGGGGGCAGGGGCGGTGCAGCTTCTAGTGCAGCCTTGAGTTCCATTTCCACAACTTTCATTGCATGCACCACATGCCCATGCGGTCCAATTACCATCTATCGGCGCTGGTGGTGCTGGGCAGCTGGCATTCCTCATATAGATCGCCATTTCAGTAAACTTCACATCCTTGATCGCGATCGGCCCTCCCCACCAAATCACAAAATGGAACCATTTGGGTCCAAAAAAGAAGCTCACCGGTGCAGTTTCAGTATTCAACATCATAGATAATGCCTCATACTTTTGAGGAGTATAGTTCACGCCATCCCCGTCACCAGTGTTCGTTGCCCATCCTATACCACCAGCACTGTTATCACCCCAAATGTAATTTCCCATTCCCGCGCCAAAACCCCTTCGAAGATTAAAAGTAACTCCCATCACCAAAAGGAGGGATGCGTAGGGATCTGCCGGAGAGAGCGTCAAGCTCGAATCATCAACATTGTACTGAAATGAACTAGGTCGTGTCGCATTATGTCCACTGAAACCTGTAAATGCTAGTGGAGGATTAATTACGTGTGCTTTGGCATAGGTTTTGGTTACCTTGTATTGGTGTTGCAACGGAAGTGCACAGGTAATGGTCCCATCTATATTGGTCTTCTTCCAAGTACTGTCTTTACAGGTGTATAACCCTTTTCCAGAAAGAATCGAGTCATTTTTATTGTAGGCCAGCGCTCCCACAGTGGTTCCGTCGCAAGTTATTTCCGAGAGATTTAAGGGTGCAGCAATCATCGGACCGGGGGAAATGATAGTGTTGTCCTTATCCCCCAGACCTACTAAGTTGTCTCCAGATAACTTAAAAGAGCTTTTGCAATCTACAATATTTGAATCACCGTCAGTACTAACCAAAAAATCTAGGTGTTTTTTACTAATTTCTTTAGTGCCGGTTTTACTGCCCTTGTTAAAGCGAATTGTCAATGCAAATATCCCCCTCACATTTGGTGCATTCACACCATTAAGTATGTAATCTTCAATTTGCAACCCCTTGCTTCCGCTAAAAGCTAGCGCCCCCTCACTTGTCGCTCGATGGGAAATAGCACCGCTGGCATCAATGATATATTTTATTTTACCGCTATTTTTAATCTGTGAAAAAGTACTCCTACAGGCGATCTCCTCCAACAAAATATTTTCGATCTGCATAGAAACATAATTTTCCTCACAAGTAAGCGAGGAGCTCAACACCGATTGATTGTTTATTGATGCCGTCTGCATTGCTGCCAACACCACTATCCCACTTATCGCAGTAACAGCACCCAGTTCGACGAATCCCATTCCACCACAACCGCTCAGAACATTATGTAAAAAACCATAAAAAAAATGTTTAATTAAATTATTTTTCATTCAAAATTTCTCCAAATTCGCTCCGAATTTTTTCCGAATTTTCTCCGAAAATAAATAACTTACGTCTATAAGGCCAATTGTTGCCAAACTAAATTTCCTTCGACTACCGTGCAAACGTACCATCCAATAGAAGTAACTGTGCTCCCGGCAGTGATGTTATAGGCAACTTCTCCCTTAGTGGCAGAGACACAGGGTATGGTATTAAGATCTTTCTGGAATTTGATGGCCTTTTCTGTTTTTAGAACATCCTTATTCAAACCGACCAAAGTGGTACTCACCGTACTCGCCAGGGCAGTTCTCATTGAACAAGTGGTGATTGGACCACTACTTGGAGGCACCAAATCGAATTCGATATATTCATCCATTAGTTTATGTGTTCCGCTAGAAAATTTAACTGTTAGTCTTGCCGGCACAGAACTCCTATCAAGAATGTAATCAGAAATCATGATGTTTTCCGGTAACAACTGGTTTTTCCTATACAACTCAACGCGAACGAAATGAGTGTCAATTATTCTATCGATGGTCGCTTGGTTAAACGTCTCTTTGCAACTATCCGGTAATGCCAAATAAAAACGCATCGCACTTGCAATACGATTACGTGCCTGACGTTTGCTTTCCAATATTGCCAGTTGACTATTGTTTCCTTGTTGTTTAATACTGTAGAGACCAGCGGTGAGCGCAGCACCGGCCATTAAACTAGCAAGCAAAATATTCATCTGACCAATATCTCGCCGCAAAAGCTTGAAAAAAATTTTCACTAGGTCTCTTAACGGGTATGTTAACCTCATAGTCCCCCCCCAGACTTTATTCGTATAAAACTGTAAAAAACTTTAATAAAATATTGGATAGTTTCGGACAAATATTTTCATAACATAACTTTTATTGAACATTAGGGGGGAGCAATATTTTATTTATGTCGCAAATTTCTTCCGTGTTACAAAAACATGATATTCTAATATTATTACTACGGCCCTTCACATAATGATTAAGTGGAGGACTATACATGATTTCAGAACGTATAGTTTAAAACAGGAGGTTGGTGATGAAAGAGGTTTTTAAATGGTTTATACTTATTACTATTGGAACGGTTACTTGGTCTCTCTTTCGTCTTGATCTTTATGCTGGTGGATCAATCAAAACAGATGAGGAAGAGCAAATAATGTTCGAAATGGTTGCAAGTGAAATGAAGACCGATTTGAAAAAGCTTCCCTTTATAGAAAACGAATTATTAGAACTTATCTTTCCAAAACACGGTAGTAACTCGAATTATACACGAGTAAAAGAAGCTGCTGATATGATGAGAGGTGATAGACTCAATATTGCATTACTTTACCACAAAAGTTGTACGAAGGCATTGGGGTACTACTATGCTTTTAAGATTGAATTTATGAAGCTATGCAGAGAAAGGAAGAAGAAAAATTTAGCTGCGATAGATTTGGGAAATAGCGATATTTATTATTATTTTGGAAATATTCAAAATAATTTAAATCAGTGTCGTGTCGAAGCAGATAATCCATTTTTAGACAGCTTACGTGAACGTTATAATAAAGATATCAAAGAAGGAACTCAGGATACTCCCGGGGGGGTAGAACCAAAGATAGATTGTCCTGCTAATAATACTGACATAGAGGATTTCAATCATAAAATGAGATTAAGTCCAGGTATTCCACCGTGCACATGATTATAAATCATATCGCCTAATCGCTTATATCGGTTGCTGATGATCAGTAGTAATCTTTTCTGTTCGTTCTTTTAAAGAGCCACAAGTATTTGAAACTTGCATATCTATTGTTTTTAAATCCCCTGAAATATTTTCGAACAAAGTAACAGATGAATCACATATTTCTTTGGAGCGATCAACTTTTTCCTGAATGATTGAGACAACCGAAGTTACTCTTTCAGCGCTACGTTCAATAAGGTCATTAATTTTTTCGGCGGCCTTTCTACTAGAAACCGCTAATTTCTGAATTTCTTGCGCCACAACTCCGAAACCTTTCCCATGAATACCTGCTCTATTTGACTCTATCGAAGCATTAAACGATAGTATCTTTATCTGAAATACTATCTCATTAATTACATCGGTTTTTTTTGAGATCTCATGTACTAGATGATTTAACTGCTCTAAATGGACATTAGAATTTTTAATAGCTACAACTGAATCATACATATCCTTCATCGTATTAGACCCTACAATGGCCATTGAGTTTACTCTATCTGTAAATTTATGGATATTTTCGATTTCTTCCGAAGTATTTTTACTTAAACTGATGACCTCTACAACTGTAGAGGATTTTTCTTTAATGTGATTTTCTAGTCTTCTATTTGATTCCAATATTTCGTTTTTTTGTTTCCCTGTCTCATAAATTAATCTCTGGACATTTCGTGTCATATCCATCAAAGACAAAGTTAAAATTCCTATTTCATCCTCTTTAATTTTCGGCCAGTCTATTTTTAAATCATTTTCGCTGCTAACAAAATTTATTTTTTCAACTGCCTTCAGTAAATTCTCTAACCGCGAAGTAATTGTCTTAGATAAAAGAACTGCCAGACCAAGTAACAAGACCAGAGAACACAATCCTATTATTATTACAATAATCAATAATTTTTGCTGTTTTGCAAAGTCAATGCTGTTGTCAATTCCAATGATCATCATAATATCATTTTTATTAATTTGAGGTATTTTGATTTTGCTAAATACTTTTGAATAATCGTCAATTATAATTAAATCCTGATTAACCGTGCGTATTTTTTCAATATTGTCTACAATAAATTTTGAATTCTCACTGCTGCTCAAAATATTTTGGTTATTAGCAAGAACAATACCACTAAACATATTATTAAATTTAAATTTTCTAATGCCCAAAAGAACTCCGGACATCTCCATCCCCATATAATCTAAAATATTCCCTTGAAAAACAGGGGACATACAAATTTCAAATAACTCATTTTTGAGACTTACCGCATAGAAAACCGGAACTTCTCGAGCTTGAATTTTTTTAAAATCTGTTATAAAATCGTACGAAAAATCAGATATGGGCACGCCCAGAGAAGCAAAAATTTTTCCATCACTAGAAAAAACGGTAACACCATCTAAAAGTTCTTTTTGAGTTAAAACATTTAAATAGGCAAGTAATCTAAATCTCGAAGAGGACTTAAAATTTGAAACCACATATTCAGAAGCACTGAATGTCTCTACTTCTTGTCTGAAACTCATTAGTTGTCCTTGCAACAACTTACTAGTAATAGTCTCTAACTGTCCTAACGCTACTTGAGTTGATTTGACTAAGTATTCCCGCTCCGATTTCACCAATATGGCAAAGCTGATGAATAAGATGATAAAAAGCGGAACAACGATACTAATCATTATCTTCCAACGAATAGTGGCAAAGAATTTTATCTTGAAGTTTTTCGTTATCATATCTGGCATATAATATACCTATAGTATAGTGATTTATTTCTCTCAACCAAGTGAATTCAATGTTAATTCAATTTCATTCAGTATTTTCATTCAGTATAGTGATACTAACTATTATGATTAATTATATATTGTTTTACAGACACATGTCGCAAAAAAAAGTCACTAGAATGTATTCGTAAATAATTATAAAACCGCTGCCACTGAACGAGGTTGGTAATGAAAAACTTCGAAGCTTAAGTCAGCAAAATCATTTAATAACGCCTCCACTGATATTAGTTGAATTTGCGCAGACACGGCCATAGTGGCCCGCGAAGTAGTGAGGATATAACCAACTCTTGACATAAACAATTTTGTAGATACTAACGCGCTGGTTCTCCCTTCCCCCTCTTTTCTTAAAAGTGCTAGCAGCGCAACTGAAGAAACTTCTAATAAAGTTATAACTCCATCAACGCTCACCCTCCCTCCTGCCAAACAATTATCAAGACTCTCAACAGGCAACAGTCCCGCCAAGTGCCAAAAAATAAGTATCAGCGGAAGCTCTAACCAGGCAGCACCATCTTCAATGTCCAATCCCTTTCCGTTGGCGGAAGCTGCCATCTCCGAAGTATTAAGATTTTCTACACAGAGAACATAGCGTTTAAGTGGTATCTGCAAATTTCTTTCTCGCGATATATAAACGAATTTTTCTCTGATCAATTTACAACATTTTCCTAATCCTACCAATTCGATCCCTGGCATCCCTCTAGAAGCATATCCAAAAATATCAATTTTTTGTAAACCTCTTTTGCTCAAGTACAAGGCGTTAATTCTTGTCTGCATAAAATTTATGACTCCAATGATCAGTTAATATTTTAATACGTTGATAAAATACGTATGTAGGTGCAAATGCAGCACCAGCAATTCAATAAGTAAGTACTGAATTTTTATTGCTAAATTTACAAAGGAGTAAAAATTTGTTTAAAGTTATTTAAAATTGTTTAATGGTCAGTGGGTTAATAATTTTCTTCCTCCCTTTTCGCACTCATTGTCAGTAACCCCTGGACGAATATTTAACGATCTTCCTGCACTCTTACCGGCCAGCAGTGAATCCATATCGCTGACGCCAGCATAACGATGCGTATGTAATCTATCGTACACCCACGAGGATTTTTGATTCAAATCCTTGTTTAATTTTGCCAGGGCCAACTGCTCCACTTCCGTATAGTCTTGAATCTTATTTTTTTCTACACGCTCACAATATCCTCGAGAAACTCCACGAATAAATGAACACTTCGCACCCGCTCCTGACAAACCTTGCTCCATTCTCGCATGTTCCCACATTCGATCCAATTCACGATCTAAAAAATTAGCGACATATTCCGCCAGCTGCACATTAGCACGCTCACCAGTCACCTCTAAACACACTTCCTTCAATCGACAACTGAAAACTGGATAAACCAAAAAAGTGCGTAAGATCTCACTTATCGCCTGCATTTTGGCGGAGTTTCTTTTGGCCGTCAAAACCCTTGCCATATAAACACAATCCTTCTCCTCGGAAAATTCAACAGACCGCCGCGCCCCACTTACTCCACTTACTCCACTGATACCACTAAAGGTCAAACGATCTAAATTATGTTTAAGCAACAGCTGATTCGCCCGTAACATAGCAAGCTCCGCCTCATGCACATTGTCGCTGCTTCCCAACGCTAATAATTTTTTCACTCGATCTAACACCCGTTCGCTCTCTAAATCACCCTCCAACGCTGCATTCTCCTCTTCAACGTCAGCACAAGCACTGGTGATACTTGGATCTGACCAACCATATTGCCGACAAACACTTTTGAACTCCTCCCCATGGTCAGGAAGTGGAATATTTTTGTAATACAATGAGGTCACCATATGTGCTAACTCATGCCGTAAAATATTCTTCAAAAAAGTAGGTTTGGCCAAATAGATTAAGGACTTGTTAAGAACAATAGCACATGAGGAGTCGTAGTAGGCGAGTGGGACCCGAGAAGAACTTCCAATGGAAGTCCCATTGTTAGTACAGCGTTCAAATACCATTAACCCCAAGGATACTCTTCGTACAAGTCCACAGATCTTGACATCAAAGGTAATTTTCAACATCTTGGCCATATGGGACATGCGTAGCGTTTGTTGTGCTGCTCCACTTATTTGTACACGCATTTCCTTAGTTAAAATTTCAACAATATCCGCCTGTACTCGCATTAAAAAGGCATACGTAGTTTTTGAAAAAATAAACATTCTATTGCTCCTTTACCCCTTTACTCCTTTACTCCTTTACTCATACTTTCTTATCTCTCTCATGGTAGTGCACTTATCTCCTTAAACAGTCAATAATAAATGATCTCCTTCATTTGTAAGATAATGGAAAATTTTTCATAGTCGGAAGTTTTTGTCCGTCATCATAGTGATCTTTGTAAAAATATTGCATAAAAATTCACCAAATTTTGCTAGAAAAAAGGCGGGAAAAAAGAGAAAGGCCCAATGGACAATGCAAAATTTTTTATTTTTTATTCACTATCGAAGGAAGACCACATGAACAATAAAACCATAGTAAATCTGAATTTTGCTTTTTTTTTGGTATTTACAAGCATAATTTTTTTTAATGTAAACCTAGCGGCTGCCATAGCAGCTGCCGCCACGGAAGAGGGGAAAATTTCCAAAATAATGAGCATAAGTAGTACGTTGCCAGGGGATGCAATTTTCTATACTTGGAGTAGTCAGGCAGTTGCAGATAAGCGGTTTAAGGAAAAAATTTGGAGTGATGCAGAGTTTGATGCAACTATTGAAAAAACGCGAAATGATCCTGAAAGGGGAGTATCCCCCAGATCGTTGGCCGGACGAGGAATCTATCTAGCGGAAAATCCCTATTCTTCAAGTATATATGGTTCAGAAATATTTACTAATGAGGGGGCATTGATAGAGGTTAAAATCGACGGAGGAATACCTTTTATTGATTTGACTAATGATGACAAGATGGCAGAGCTAAGAAGACTAGGTATCACTGCGGATGACATCTACAAACTGAATCCCCCGTTGCTGATTAAATACGAAAAAATTAATAGTTGGTGGATAATGAAAACCAATAAGGGAATTCACTTTCGGCCATTAACTGGTCATAATCTAGTAATTCCGCAAATAGAATATGTAAGAAGGGAAATAAAATACAAAACTCCACGAAGTGTTTTTATGAGAGAAGTGGCATTAATTCCTGAAAGAATTCGTAATGAATCTCTAGAGGATTCGCTAGACAGAGCGTTGTGGGCCAATAGCAACTCCGAAAAAATAAATTTTTTTGCAAATTTAGATCCTGCTCTTATATATTACAGTTACGATTCTTTAGAAAAACTAGAATTTCACCCAATAGTACTAGCAAGCTTTTTTGGTAAAAGTAAAAATTATTCAAAAATATCAACACCAAGCAAGAATGCCAGTGGACTGGAGATGATTACCATCGAGTGGCCTAGATATAATTATCGTGGCAGAGATCGATATTTGAGCGTGGCATCAGATATGCATGGAGTATGTAAACATTTTGGTTTCAAAAGTTCTCTCTCTTATCAAGTTGGCGGACAAAGTTTAGAGATAATCTCATGCTTTCTTATTCGTGAGACCCCTGTAACTATTATGATGGACAAGCGGGGCATTCCTGCAGAAGTAAGTAACACCAGCTCAACAGTGATTAAGAGTATTGATTGTTTGTAAATATTTCAGTTTGATATACAGTGCTGAATAATTTCTCTGAATGGCAACAAGAGTTGCTGAAGCGAAGACAGTCTCAAAACAAAAATTTCCCCACTAAAATGTCGGTATCAATCTAAAATAGTTGATGTTAGTATATTGTTATCGCTATATCAACGCGGGCCGAGTATATCAATATTGAAAAATGGGGGTACCGATGAGGGTCTTAACTTTTTTTTGGTTCTCTACTTTGTTGTTTATTGGGAGTTACTTTTTTACTAGTTCCAAAGTATTTGCTTTAGCTTCAGGCAAAGGTATTTTTTTATCGATTAAGGGAGCTTACGATTATGGTCAGGAAGTAAACGATGGAACTTCAGGAAGCTATAAGGCCTCTAACGTAGGTTATTCAGGGGAAGGACTGTTGGGATTCACCTATCCAGTTGCTGCTGCTCGTTTGGGATTCGGTGGGTTTTACTTTTACGACTCCTCAAAAACTTACAAAATTAAATCTTCAACCAGTACTGATACTTTACAAAATTTTAGTATTTCACCAAAAGGATATGGTGTCGACGTGAATTTACGATTGGCGGCACTTTATATGCGCGCTGGTTACGGGTGGTACACTGCAGATGGCCGACGAGTGGTAAATTACGTGGGACGTGATTACGAGGTCAGTGATGGCACGGGGATACACGCAGGTATTGGCCTAATATTGGGTACTGTAGGAATGCACCCATTTTTGGACGTAACTTACCGTCAAATTGCTTATAAAAAAGTAAAGCTCAAATCCTTAAGCGGAGATGCAATCACCCTCGATGAGGGTTATAAGTGGAATCAAAAGCTACTTTCTATTGGTGGCGGAATAATGCTTTCTTTCTAGTGTTTTAATATTTAAGTAAAGTAATAAAGTAGTCATAGTTAATAGTTGATAGTTAATAGTTGATAGTTAATAGTTAAAATAGTTAATCGTAATAAGGAGTTAATATATGAGTGAAAGTATATGGAGAAGTAAGCAATATCCATTTATTGTAATAATTATAATTTTAAATTTTATTCTTTGGGGTTGTGTTGCCAAAGATCTGGCAACATCAGAATCAACTGAAAGCGACATAGCGCCAGGAGGTGCGCTGGTAATTCCCGTGGCAATTCCTGACGGTACTTACTTGGTTGGAACTACACCCACCGGTGAATCTATCCCCGCACGCACAGTTTGCGCTTCTGATAATTCACGGCCAATATTAGATTCTTCCACTGGATACAGACAACTAGTCTTGTTCGGGGATTTGGTTTCTAATAGCATGACTATAACTATCGCTGGAAACAACATTACTAAAACATGGACCCGCGATTCTGATTTATTTTCAGTTTATCCCAATGCGGTCCACGAAGGAACCGCCCCATTTGGTTACACTGGGGAGAGTTGTACAGTGATCTGGACAGGTACTATTAGCACGAATCAAAGGATCACCTTTAAGGAATCATCTATCTATAGCATAGAGTGGCCACTGGCCGCTTGTGATTTCGAGGTACATGACTGGGGGACAAATAGTATAGGCGGGGCCCTTATACCCACTCGATACGTAAACACCAATCTTAGTACCGCTATAGGTTACAGATATCCTCCAACAAACTTCAGCTCCACCATCACCCAACATGAGTGGACAGTTAGCAGCAGTGGCAATGTCTATACCTTAACTATGCCAGCAAGTGTCGCCGCAACTCAAACTGCATACTCTTGTGCTGACGGTGGGCATGTAGTTAAAATGGTATGGACCAAACAATAGCGAGACTCAGGGGAAGGGGCTAGACCAGCCCTAACCACTTCCAGTAGGTAGCACCCAAAAGCAAAATCAGTAGGTAGGCGGCAATGGTCAGCGGAATGCCGGTTTTAACAAAATCTTTAACTTCAAAGGTTCCGGTGCTGTAAGCAACCATGTTCTGCGGGGCATTCACCGGCAAGATAAAACCAAAGCTGACAACGTATTGTAAAATCATCGTCATCCCCACAACGTTTATTCCCGGAGTTTTTACGCTCTGCAAAATAGTTATGAAAATCGGAATCATCGCTGAGGCCAGTGCGGTCGCACTAGCAAATCCCAAATGAATAATAATCAAAAACGCCGCCAAAACGCCCAAAATCACAATCGCTGGCATAGTAGTAAGACCGAACCATGCAACTAATAGTTTGGCAATCCATGCCGCCGCCTTGGTAGCGAGGATTGCCTGTCCAAGACTAATCCCAACTCCCAAAAGTAACACTGTTCCCCAAGAAATTTTACTTTGGGCATCCTGCCAACGCATAATTCCAATCTTTGGCAAAAGCATAATCGTAACCATGACTAGCGTTGTAGTAGATGTGTCGAAAGAATGTAACAATTTTTCAGTGACCCAAAAGCACAACAAAATACCTGACAGCAACAATAATTTCTTTTCGTTTGCTTTCATTGGACCTAACTCTTTCAGTATTAGAGCAACTCCATCTTTTCCTCCAGGCATCTCTTCAATTTCGGGAGGAATAATTTTTAACAATATATAGTAAAGAATTATCGACATAAAGACAGCGAACGGTGCAGCAGCAATAAGCCAATCCGTCCAACTAATATATTTTCCTAGTTGCTTTTCAATGATACCCAAGGCAACCACATTTTGGGCGGCGGCAGTTTTAATTCCCACATTCCAAATGCTATCCGCCTGCGCGCTGGCAATCATCAACACCGCAGCAAATCTGCTTTTACGATCTATCCCAAAGGCACCAATGATACCCATAATAATCGGTACCATGCAAGACACTCGCGCGGTTGTACTGGGAACAAAAAAACTGAGCACAAAACCTACTAGAATAACCCCGAGCAAAACTCGATTCGTTTTGATACCAATTTTCGAAAGAATGAACAAAGCAATCCGTTTATCCAGCCCCGTGTGCGTCATCGCGACAGATAAAAATAACGCCCCACCTACAAGAGCTAAGGCATTATTGCCAAAACCACCTATGGCCATTTTTAGTCCTTCAGAACTGCCTATTATGAGGTTAGCACTGACATCCATGTCTATGCCGTCAGGAATTTTTGGAGAAGTTCCAAGAAGCAATGCCATCAACGACATAATCAACATCGCACTGGTTGGATAGGCCACACAATCGCTGGCATAGTAGTAAGACCGAACCATGCAACTAATAGTTTGGCAATCTATGCCGCCGCCTTGGTAGCGAGGATTGCCTGTCCAAGACTAATCCCAACTCCCAAAAGTAACACTGTTCCC
>JADGBS010000078.1 GCA_015231325.1 Oligoflexia bacterium
AACCCACTTCGTTACCTCCATGAGCTCAAAACTCGATCCTCGATGCGATGGGTTCGCTTTCGAGGGTGGACTTACACCACCGGTTAAAGTACGCTTATCTAGGCGCACCACTAGGCCAAACTAATACGAAACTAGTCTTTATCGAACAGGTTTTCCACGGGCTCTCCTACGGCCCGACCCTCTTTTATCTTAGCGGGAAAAGGCAATCTCTTCTTGTCTTGCTGCAGCTTATTGTTTGCGACGGCATCATGACCATCCCTATTGTTGCTTTTTGACATCCGTAATTTGTTGATAACTTTTCCCACAGCAAATTCTACTATAGGCATTCCTACCCTCAACTTATGTGCTTGCTTTGGGCAAGCACTAGCGCTACAGGTCATATTTCTCCCGTCTCCATGAGGGTTTAGTAAGCAACAAGGAGGAATTTTTTCTGGCAACGGACGATACTTTCTGGTAAAGGATCCTGCTACATAAAAGGACTCAATCATATCGTCACTTAAAACTTGAGGGTCTCCTGATGTATGTAACAACTTATTGCTTTGATTCATTCCCTGCCATTCCCATTGATTATCATTAGGACCATTGAAAATTTCGCCACAGTAATAGTTGTTACCATACTTTCCAAACAATTTTCTGCCTACGGAGGCACACATCTGCTCAAAATGCATTTGGATGTTTGGACAAATAACATAATTACAGGACACCTCTCTTCCCGATCTGACGATCTCACAACAACCAGGATTTCTACATTTTCCACGAATATATCCTCCACCAGCGTCGAAATAATCTTCATCACGCATATCTATATCTACCTTTGCATCATTACGGTGACAAGCGTACTTCACTAATTCACTTTTGTTACCAATCGAAAAACCCTCTGCCCCAAATTCACCGCTCAGTGGTTGCTTGTTTGGTGGACCGCAAATTATTTGTTGAAACCCATTACTCGCATTGATTATTTTCAGTAGTGGTCTCTGAAATTTTTCACACCTACTGTTAGGATCACCTTTCTGTAAACGGCAACCAACTGCTATTATCATAGGATAGACAATCTTGCCAACTTCACTCCCTAAGCAAGATTCTAAACGTCCATATCCCCAGGGACGTCCTGGTACGGTGCACCCTCCATAATAAGGATGTTCTTGAGGATAAGCTCTCCAAGCACCACCGCTGGTTGTCGCTGTTTCATACCATTGTGGATCTTCTGTCATTGTACCGCAAGAGTTTCCCCTAACCTTACAGAGAATTTCTTTAGTAAACGGATCTATTAAAGGAACTCCCTTTTTTCCTATACTACCTGCTAGTCGTTGGCATTCGGCCATATCTGTTGCAATGCTCTCACTATTTAGGTCAAGAACAGTGCATACGTTCTTATCAACTGGAACTGCTTTTCCAGCATCTAGTTCTTCGATTATTGCTTTTACTTGATGTGTTAAGGTTATTTCTTCTAACTCATCGGACCTGCGTCTTTTTTCATCTTCTTCTGCTCGTCGATTATTGCTTTCTACTTCTTGTTGAACCTTGGCCACGTTACCATCTTTATTCTGTATTATGTTCGTTAGATTCAAGTTGTACTTATTTAGCGTCTCAATCAGATTATACATTTGTGGATGGATCACACATTCTCTACTACTAGTAAAGGTCCCCATTACTTTGACCACCGTGTCCCCACCCGCCTTCGCACACAGCATGACAGCATCGAAGATGAAATGATAACATCCGTGAACACTTTTCCTGGAAGACATACTCTTATCCAACCGGTTTTCCTCCATGACATAAATTGCTCCTAACTTTCTGGGTACTTGCCCTCCATTTTTTCTGATGCTCTCTACATTGATCATTTCCTGAGAACTTTTACAAAAGTAACTAAGGATCTCTTTTTTATTTTTAAGGCAACTGTATTTGTGTCTGTAGAAATCCTTCTTATCTGGAGAACAATCATCCCCCGCATAATCCCCGCTAATGTCCATCAACCCAAATGAAACTTTAGTATCATTGGTTAAGCGGATGTTTCTATAGTTGGCAAATACAAAAGTATTAAATGTCTTAGTATTTTCTCTTTGACGAATTGCTTCTACAATCTTTTTTTGTGCATACCATGTAAATACTCCTGTTCCAATAGTCACCGCGACCCCAACACTGATGGAGATGGGGTCTACGCCTCTACAGTAGTCAAGGGATAAAAAAACCAAGCAACACATTGCGATGATAATCTCTTTCATATCTTCTCCTGTATTCTAAAGATTTAGTTGTTTGAAATTTTTATGATCGTGGATTGTAGCATAAACCCATCTGTCTCAAAAATCTTTACAGGAAAAAGGTGCGCAGGAAAAAGGTATCTGTAGACTATTTTTCAACTCAATATATCGACTTTTTCTCAGATATAAAGACTGAGGCCGAACGACTGGGTATGCTATACCAAACTTTAAATCAGGATGATTGCCCTACATCAAATCCAGGGCAAGGTTAAATTTAGATATAAATTTATCTTCGTCCTTATCCTTGAAAATTGCTCGACCAAGATCAACGTCAGACACCATAAATAAAATTTATCTAAGTAATTTTAAATATGTTATTGAGTTTCTATAAAAATTCTATTAAAAAAATAACCATACATTTACCATAATCGTGATTTTATCACGATCATGATACAGGCTTGCCTCATAAATATTATTTGGAAGTATGAAGTATATAGATATATTTAATCTTTTTCATTTAAGAACATAGCAACATAGAGGAAAAAAGGGCAAAAGGAAAAAAATGATATACACAAAATGTAAGAATGATGAACGATTAATGAATTACAGATTTTTGTTTTTTTTATCGAATAAGGTTTTTTTTAAGAGTTTTTTAAAAATTACAAGAGTGGCCATAATAATATTGATATTTGGCCTATTACTCGAAAAGAGTCTGTTCGCAGACATCTCACTCAATGCAGATATGTCCGCACGCATGGGGATATTAGATCGTTCCGGAGATTGGGTGCCTGCTTATAGAAATACTAAAGGCTCCATCGATGGTAACTTTAGTGTGTTTTTGAAAGCCAATAAAGATCTGAAAAATGGGTATAGTGCATCATTCAATTGCGTTACCGCGGCGGCCACCGCCAATGGTGCTTATGCGGCATTTGTTCCCTCTGCGTTACCAACTACAAACAGATGGTCTGCTTATTTCGCTGGTCAGGAAAACTTCCCTAACAATCAAGGGGGATTTGCATCTTACGCCGCAACCGTTGGTGATAACGTTATGGGGGCATTTTGTAACGATGAAGTTTATGGAACTATAGCAACACCTTATGGTCGCTTACACGTTGGTGTTATTATGAATCCATTACGTATGTTATACGACATGACCACCGTTGACCCCATATGGGGGAATCAGCGTGGTTATTACCAAAATTCGGACATTAGAGGTAACTCTTTACAGTATGCTAATAATTGGGGACCGATGACTTTTAAATTTCAGCTGTCAACTTCCAGCGATGCCAGTGACTCGAAGTTAAAACAAGGAGGTAGAGTTTACACTGGATTATTGGCGTACGATTTTGGTAATGGTCGACTCTTGGGCGGTGGAGCGATGTATGCCAATGCCCATTTTCCCGGTAACAAGCTTGCTCAGGCCTATGCTACCAAAGAGATACATTCTGCATTTGGTCTTACTGGTAAGACACCTTGGGGTCCAGTAAATCTAGCATTCACCTTCATGTCTGGAACCAACGACCCAGAAAACTTTTCATTGGTGGGGGTGAATGGAACTAAACATGAGGAAAAATTCACCGATACTACGATTAAGGCAACTTATAATATTAGTTCTTGGAGTTTAGAGATGTATGGTACCTACGAAAAAACTGCCATTGATTCGCCATGGTCATGGAATGGTGGTTTTACTGTTCAAGACGGATCAATCTATAACGGTCAGCGTTTCGATAAACTTGATACTCGCATGGTTAATCTTGACTTCTGGGCCATGTACCACTTATGGACCGATGCTACCCCTTTTCTTCGTTTAAATACAATCAGTAAAAAATTCACCGCAGAGGATTTGGGGGGATGGCAATCTAAAATCCGTTCCACTAAGTTTGAAACTGGTTTTTTATTACACTTCTAGAACATTAGAACGTGCACTTTTCTTAGTTTGTAAATAAACAGTCGAGGCGAGTGATCCAGTTGCCTTTCCCACTGAGAAGAGTACTCCCACTGTTTTTTTTCGCCAATTTCTTTCGCCAATTTTTTTCCCATAATTATTTACTGCCAATTATTTAAGTAATATTTTAGAGACACAGCAGATATCGCCATTTTTTTGATTGCTTTTTTTATTTTATTCTTTGTTTATCAAACCATAGTGGTTTAGATTAAATATAGTTGGAGCATAAGTTAACCACTACGATAATATTTTATCTAATTATTTAACCTCTGAATACTTAGGAATAAAAATGAAAAAAATCATCAATTATCGATTGTTCTGTACTCTGCTGATGCTGATTTGCTACAGTATCCCCATCCTTTCTGAAGGAGCAGCAGCACTCGCTCCTCAATACAATTATCTTGAAGAGCAGGCCTATGAACTTGAGGGACAACGTGTCTACCCATCAATTAAGGCCCTTATCAATCAGAATAGAAACGCACTCAGGGCCGAACTCATTGCGGCATTTCATCAAAATCCAGATGAATTCGAAAATGAACAACTAACAATAGTGACTGCATTTTTAGATATTGCTAGAAATAAGAAGAAGGTCATAGATCCAAGCGAGAAAACATACAACGACATACTCGGTAAACTGCTGAGTGATCCTCAGTTGAATCCACCATTTCTGGCACGTCCAGCGGCACCTGCGCCTGCGCCAATATTTGTACCTGCGCCATTAGCGCCATTAGCGCCACTAGCACCACCGTTTCCGCTTTTTTTTCCTCCAGAAATGCCAGGAATGTTTGAACATCTACCTGTACATGTAGCAGCACCAGCACTGGCGGCACCTGCCCTTCTAGCGGGAACGGGAGCAGGACAAGCACTGACGACTGAGGTTTATTTGCACAATTTGCGACAAACTCCTGTTCATCAAAGGGGAGAAATAATTTCTCATACATTGGATAATCAGTTTTGGGTAACTCACCCAACTTTACACGACGTAATAACCCTCATTTCCCTAATGGATTTAAATACACATAATGATGTTAGTTTGATCATTGGTATTAAATCACAGGCCGTATCCAAAGATCTGGCGCATTCGGTTGATGAATTTGATGCTCTTCATCAAGAAATTATTCCAGGGGGATTCACAGGGGGATTTAGAAGATCTGAAGATTATTTTTTTGAAAATTCACAAATACTCTTAGTCAATCTGATGATCTTTATTGATGGCGAAGAACGAGGCCGAGTCGATTTCAATCACCTTAGGACATATCTAGCAAGAGTTCAACTCCATCCTGATTTTGTTGGAAATAGAGATCTTACTTTCAGAACCCTGGACAGAAAAGCACCGATGCTACCCCCTAAAATTCGTCGACAAGTTGTTAACCGTTTCAGAGTGCTATTGAAGGCCTTGTATACCGAAGTGCGTCCACATGTTGGAGCGGATACCCGCATCCAATTTTGGCATCTGAGAGATGATCTCCCTCAGATAGCAGATGAAGTCGGAGGACAGGAGGCAGCAGCCGCAGAAGCGGCCGCAGAAGCGGCAGCGGAAGCTAAAGAAGCTGGCTGCGCGGTATGCGGTGAAAATTTTACTGCTATCAACCACGGTATCCACACCTGTCCTTTTGCGGATGCAACAGCAGCACATGCGGCACACTTGATTGATCTATATGGTCACGTTAGGGCGCAATTCGATGAAGGGGTACCTAAAGTTGCAAATTGTTTGGATCATGGTACTCATGAGCTGTTTATACCAAAAGCAAGATTAATTGAAGCTGCAAGGGTTGGTGGTTTGGATAAAGTTGAGGCCCAATTGTTTGCTGACAAATGGGAACTTTTAACCCTTTTGGCCTACCACCAAGAGCTTTTGCGCCTGCAACGTGCGGCCGGACATGGAGAAGCTGGTTTGCTCCAGCAAAAAGTTTGTTCAACACCAGATTGCGGAGTGTTGCATCTAAGCGAAGATCAAAATGGTGAAGGAGTTATTCACTGCCCAAATTGCGAACTTAATCACTGTTTTAATTGTGATAAACTGGCCCATCCTGGAAAAAACTGTGAACAAGCAAAAGCTGCTAAGCTGAAAGGTGAGAGACCAGATTATTTCAATCCAAATTCTCAGATACGTCCTTGTCCTTACTGCGGAACTCCTGCCGGTAAAGACGACAACTGCAATCATGTTATTTGTGCAGTGTGTCATAATGAGTGGCATTTTGTTCATGGAATACCTCGGTTAAACTCTTTCACGCATGATTTCAATATGGGTCCTATGGGGATGCGTCTACCCGCTCCTCCCCGCGATTATCTAGTTCCTGGAGATAATGACTATGTTGGGGAACAACAATTGTCTGCTTTTTCCAATTTGGATGGGGCACTCAAAAACCCACAAGACATTCGTCGCGGGAATGACCGATTTCATGAGTAATTCATAAATAATTTGATTTAATTTAATTTAATTATATCCAATGAAAATCAGGCAAAAGAGTATGGTGGACAAAACGAAGGTGACTCAGCTATGCAACATGCTCTTTTGTCTGTCCTCATGGATTAAAAGTGTGCACAAACCTTCCTTGATACAAATTCGCAACATATTTTGCTGTTTGTCACTTTTACTTTTTTTACTTCTTGTGACAACATGTTCCAAATCCACTCCCCCCCCTAGCGATGACGCAGTGGGGCCTACCAATCCACCAATTGAAGATAACCCGCACCCAGGACCACCACTGCCCACACCACCTGTACCATCCCCACCACCGGGAATAAGTTTGGCCGATTTGAATAAGTTGGATGTTCTTATACAGTCAAGTTTGTCGCCATGCGACGAACCTCTAATCACTGGAGTTAATCTAGCAGACTTGAATCCATACATGATGAAGTCAACATGTGGTGATGCCCCACTGACCAACCACAGGATTCAAGAGGCCATTTGGCTTTGCAGTGAAGCAGGTGGCGCAAATGACCTACATAAGGCGGTGGCCTTGAGAATTCGATTGTATGCCATAATGTGCTCCAATAATTTTAGAGTGGTGCCTGCTACCGTTGCTGGAGCTGAACCAAAAGTTATGCTTGAATACTATGATCCATCCACAGGTCCAACAGGATCAACTATCTTCGAAGGTATTTTTAAATGGGCGAGTAATCTTGTTTCCGCAAAGGCCGAAGAATTGGCATATCGATTTGATTGGTTCCTGGATCTTCAAATGGTTCCCTTTGTTGCTAGCAGAAACTTGTCTCTAACTCTGTTGCAGTCAAAGGCCAACGCGGCATTATTAGCAGAGTTGAATAATCATCCAACTGTTCACTCGCGCGTGGCCGCCGCAGCAACTGTTGGTACAGGGATGGGGTCAATATCTTATTGGGTTAAAGACGCAGAACTACCTGTGCCAGCACCACATCCTGTTTATGCACCAACGAACCTCCACCTTCTCGCTTCAACAGCTGGGGGAGTAGGGTATAACGCTGGTGATTTCGTGGCAATGCAATTGTTTGATTATGTTGTTGGTAATCCAGATAGATACAATGGGGGAAATTTCTTGTTCCAAAATCATCTAACTACTGGGTGGCACAACAAAATTATTGCCATTGATCATGGATCGGCCTTCCAAGAAAATTTTGGAGGTGATTTATTTGGAGATCCGTCGTTGCTTGGAGTAATTCCATCTTTCGCGACAATAAATACTCAGCTTCGTGTTCCAGGTGCTTTTCAACATGAGATTGCCGGAGCGGGAGTTAGGGGAGGTCCAAGCGTGCACTTGTTCCCCTTTCCGCTTCACATAGGAACCGATGTAGCAATTACAAATGTTTGTCCAAGACTAAAAGCAAAAATTGCAACAATTACCCCAACCAATGTTGATCAATTTTTGTTGAAAGCGGGACTAGGACTAACCGATCCAACATACAGACAACGAGTCGTTGATAGGTACAATGACATTAAGATTTTATTAGGTAAATTTTAACCTTGGAGAAAAATTATGATGAGCAAAAAAATTCTGAAACTAGTGGCCTTATTAACTCTTTTTTGTATTGGAGTTCAGGATGGAGCAATAGCAGGAGGCACACAATCTAGTCCTGCTGGAGTAAACGCTGAAGAGGTCAAAGCGGCAAAAACACCATCACCACGTCGACAGCACAGACGTACTCCGTCCCCCGCACTAACGACAGCGGCAGCAGCGGCAGCAGCGGCAGCAGCGGCAGCACCGATCGCCCCTACCGCACCGATCGCCGCCCCCCCAGCAGCACCCGATGCTCCAGGTACAGCAGCAGTGGCAGAAAGTGATGAATCCATCATTGCACGGCATAATTGTTCATCTCAGTCCATCGCCAAAATCAACGACCACATTTTCTTGTCTAGTGTTAAACAAGCGGAGAACAAAGCTTTGTTGAACGATCTTCAGATTACCCACATCGTCAACATAACTGGGTTCAGACATGGAAGCAAAATCCTTCGCTATCCACCAAAATTTCCCACAGATTTTCGATATCTTCATGTTGTGACTGATGATGAAATGGATGCAGAAATGTTGAAAAATTATCCAACATTTGGTCAAAATTTTTTACAACCTGGATTTGATTTTATCCAAACCGCGGTGGCGCAAGGCGGAAGAGTTCTAGTTCACTGTGAAGCAGGCATTTCTCGTTCTAGTTCGATGGTGATTGGCCATTTAATGAGATCAGAGCAGCTTCCATTGAGAACCGCCTTTACAATTGTAAAACAGGCCAAATCTAATATATCTCCAAATTATGCATTTTTTGCTAAACTGGTCGAATTAGAAAAAATCTTGTTTCATGATGCCGAATTGTTTCAAGATGAGTCGTCGTATCCTCTTGCAGAATTTTGGGTTGATCAAGCAGTCGAAAGTTTTGGTGTAGAACAAGCGGCCGCTCTTGCTGCCTATAAAAGGGCCAATGGAGATCCCCAGCTTGCCGCTAATTATCTCTTGCAATTGCTTTAATATGCAATTGCTTTAATAAAAGTCATTAATCATCGTTAGAATTAAAAAAAGGTACCTGAAAAAAAGGTGCCTGTAGACCCATACAGATGACAACTAAGCAGCAAATTCAATGAAAAATGTTTTTTAAATAGGGTCCACTTAATAAAGATGGAAGCAAAATATATTAATTTCTAAACAAAATTATGCACTATCGTTAATTAGGATACCTTCTTTCTAAATATAGTGACACTTATTTTGTGCACTTGCGCCTTAATAAAAATTCATTATCCATTGTGATGAGTCGCTCCAATACCCTTTAATTATTAAATAAAGATAGCAAAAAACAATGAAACAGTCAGTTGCATTGATCCAGATATCTCCTATATGTAGAATGGAATCATACCGTCCTTGGCCTTCAATATCTGAGGTGTTTTTTATATCATTTTATCAAAAGGATTTCCAATGAAAAAAAGTTTTTTGTTTACAACTCTATTATGTACTATCTTTGTCACTGGTTGTGCCACCATGTCAGATGTAACTAAAAATAAGTCCGATGGCATATCAAAAGTGTATGAAGTATCAAAAGAAGAAGGTCTAAATATTTCCAAACAAGTTTTTAGAGACGAGGGTGGTGAGGCCATCGAAGAGCGACCAGAGGAAAACGCTGTCTATACCAGCAGCGGAATGGGGCTTTTTACTTTTGGTACTTTGATGGCCGCATGGGTAGAACCAGTAGATACAACCCACTCAAATGTTACCTGCGTAACCAAAAGAAAAATTGCAACCAACATAATTACTACACTCACTGAAAGTACTTTTCACGAAAAATTTGCAAAAAAATTAAAAGAGCTTAAAGACAAACAAAAAACAACACTGACAAGTAGTTCAAAATAAGCTCATCACAAGTATATGCAAAAATCGAAATAATATTTTATTGATCATAATTTTTAAAAAAAATTTCCTCGTCTAATTGGATTTGGGAACTACAAAAAAGGTACCTGAACCTCATCAATAAGAGAAAGGTAACAGCTCTAGCTGGTACAGGGAAAGTAGAATTCTTTGTAAATATTAGAGTGAAAAAAATCAATAGCAGAACTCTATTAATATTATATTAAAGGGACTCACTATCCCCAATTAGAGAATATGAATTGGAGAGATTCCCGGTAATTGGAGAAAAAGTTTTGACTTTTAAAATCCGCAAATCATTATCAAAGATCAGAATATTAATACTTCCTACCAGCGGATTGTTTAAATCCAAAATATTTTGATAATCTGATAACAGATGGACGACTCTATTCCCCTTTGGTCCTTGCACTGACTTTATAAATGATCCAAATCCTTGGGAATTGATTCTATGACCACATAAAATTCCAACGATGTTCTCAAATTTGGATATTTTTTCCCAGATGATGGAAGGTGGTTTACCATCAATTACTTGCTGGTTTTCGTCAATAAATTCGATATCTCGGATTAACGTTCCATCGAGTTCAAGAAAAGCATGGGTCCCTATCACCGCTTTGTAATCAGAATATTCAGTAAGTATGTCTTTAACCCAAGTTAATACTCGGTCACGTGGGTATAATTCCAATGCAAATACCATTAGTTTTGCGTTTCCAAAATTAATAATTTGGTAGTTATTATATGCATCGTAAGAGTGCATGGCGTTGGTAGACAATCTACTAAACCGAGTTGATGGAAAATATTTACTATAGTTGCTCTTTTCACGAACCAAATATTGAGACACAGGTGCCCCACTGCCCATAGAATAATCATGATTTCCGATCGCAATTGAATAGGGAATTTTGGCTTCATCTAATAACGTAAATATTTTGTCAGCAGTTTCCCACATAGAAATATCTTCGTCCTCATCGACGATATCACCAAGGTGAATTACGTGTTTTATATTTAATTTTTTCCGGTTATTGATAATCCATCTTATTTGTTTTTCAAAAATCTCCGGTTTGAAATGGATAAATTTCTGAGTATCCGGAAGCGTAATAATTGAAAAATATTTCTTACTGTCTATTTCTAAGGATTCTGAGGCGAGAGTGTTATCAGTATGGATACCATTTGTAGTATCTGTATTGCTAATATGACAACTGACTACTAAAAGCATCAAGCCGACTAATATAAAAAGCGACATTAGAATGTTAGTAAGGCGCTGTATCTTTTTATTGAGACATAGACCACTTTCGGTAAAAATGCATTTTCCGTCTGTCATTTTGATTTAACTCCAATAAGGACTTTGTCGTTATAAAACAAAGCAAAATCCCAAAGTATGTATCGCATTCTACAGGAAATTTTTATTTTTTCCACTTTTTATACGATAAATTCCCCACTTATATTTCAATTAGGCGCACACCGTAACCACCATAATTGGACTTCTTGCTAAATAATGCATGTGTGTGGCATGCCATTTGGGCCAAAGCGCAAAATCCGGTAGAGGACTATATTTTTAGCAAAGTGAGACCGGTACTACTGATATCACTTTTGGTGAAAGTGGGTCGGGCCGTTAAACTCTTCGGCAGATAATTTTATCCTTGAGTAACTTGAATAACTTGAGTAATAGGAGATACTGCTTGAGCTGATTGAAAGAGGCAAGTACAAAGCGACAATTAAGGATATGCTAAGGGCAGTGCAGAGTTTTGTTCTGCTCACCACTAATCCTCCCTGCAAAGAATACGAAAATCTAAATGAGTTAGACCGAATAGCGCGAGAGATTGAGAGTGGTGATCCATCCCATAGATTGTTTGAGGATATTATCGATGTTGAGGGATGCCTATTATAAAGCGGGCAGAAGGGCGCGAGCGGCGGATTTTGGAGGAATTGGAGTTAGTCTGAATCTTAACGAACTGGAAATTTTTCAATTAGTGGGTGTTTAAGTGGAATTAAATCCTATACCAACTAAAATAATGGGCACTCTAAATCTAGTCTCGCAGGAATTTAAGTAGTGATTGAGAAAGGGAAGATTTTATATTTGATAGCTCTTTAAAGAATTATTCCCGTCTCAATGGAGACGCGAACATCCCCTGAATCCATTTGTGACAAGCGAATTATGTCGTTTGATAAGTGATAATCCACTATCAAATCAGTTAATAAAATCCAAGTCCTATTTCCATTTATATATCTGGAAACTCCTCCCTCTTCAATAATCAGGACGGAATTATTATTTAGGATCAACATATCAATGAGCGGTATGTCCAGTGTTAAAGTCCAAACAATTTTTTATCAGAAATAGAAATGGAATATAATTTACTATCTATTCCAATATGAAAAACACTTTATGGATTGCCTGTGCGCCAAGATAAGTGGCACATCCTGCCCCTAAGATTTATTCTCATCAACATAGTGACAATTTCGGTCAGATAGATTAAATAGTCAATGGAAATGTTGAGAAGAAGTTTGTAGTGACTGGCCAAGTTATAAAATTTTTACTAACTTTCTTCGAAAAGTTAGTGAGGCAAAATTTGTATGAAATCAAAATTAATTACTCATCCCCGTAAAACATGCAGCGACAAAATGATTTTTGCAGCTAAGACTTCGCCCCGTTGTGAAGATCGTGGATTTAAAATGCAATATCCATCGATGGTATTGAGTATTTTTCTGGGACTTGCATTTATGTTTGTGCAGGCGTGTTCTGACTCGAAACCCAGGTTACTTAATGCAAAATCATATGAAGTTATTGGCAATGAAGATACAAATTTTCCTGGAAGAGAAAGAGCAACTTATTATATTGTAGCAAATTTAGACAACGAAGATGCGCAAACAAGGGCCGAAACTGTGGTTAAAGCTGTTTTTGACTTACATCAAAAACATGGAGGAGATGTTATTTCCGTCTTTGCTGTTCCGGGGAAATACGCCATTGGAAAAGGCGCACAATATGCATATGTTCACTACTCTCCTGATAATGGTGGTTTTAGCGGAGAACAAGGTTGGATGTGGGATATTAACGCTGTTCCAGATAAGGTTACTGAAGTTCAAAAACAGGTTATGGAGCTTTGGTTTTTAAACGTAGAGCGCCATAGAGGAAAAGATGGGCTTCTCGATCTCAAAGCTGAGAAAGATCTTAAAAATTTTATCAGGAAAAAATTGAATCTAAATAAAGATTTTTCAATACATCCATATATCGGTTTATTTAGTAATATAACATTTGAGCTAAATAATGGAGTGCTTGTAGAAAAGAAAGAGCTAGTAAAGAAGTAAAGGGTTCCTAGTTTCGGAGTTTTCTTGATTGGCGAACACTGAACTTTGCGCATTAATAGTAATAGGCAAAGCAAAGATAAGTGACGCAGAGAACAAAAGCCGGAGTCCCTTAAGTGAACAAGCACAAAGAATACTTCCGCCATGCGTAAGAAATGTTACGAAACGTTACACAAAAGAGAGGTAAATCGGAACTACTCTGAGTCTGATGCTTGATGGGATGGAGGACGGTGGAAAAATTTGACAACTAATCTTTGATTCGGATCGTCAGAAGAAAAAGAACTGATAACGAAGTTGAAAGATGCTTACTACAAGCGGGCGGAAGAGAGTGAGCGAAGGATATTGGAGGAATTGGAGTTGGTCTGAATCAACAAACTGGAAATTTTTCAATTAGTTGATTCAAAATATCAATATTTTGCTTTAAATCATTTTCATTAACCTTGAAAGATAGCACATAACCATTTTCAGGATTTCCATTCTTGCAACCATGCAGATGTAAGTTAAAGTGTAAAAACACACTAAGATCAGATGTAGAAGCATCGTATCCGTTCCGCAAAATAACTAAACTAATTGTTCACTATCCACGTTATGTCAACGTCTTGGCATAAATTTTAACATCTTCTGGCCTAGTTTCAGTGGAGTCCAATTTGACCGCCACCGCCCTTACTCTTTGATCGTCGACAAAAGAATGATGACGCAGAGATAAAAGAGGTGCGCTTGTAATCTGATTTCTTAATCATTGGCGTTTAAGACTGATCTTAGCTATAATTAGACTCAATTTATTGATGATCTCATTTTATAAAAAAGTTTCTGGAATTTTGGAGAATTAAAATGCCGATATTATCTATGTTTTATGGAGTGATAATCTATATGTTCTGTGAAAAGAGCGGAAAACATAATACTCCCCATATTCACGCAGCATATCAAGACGATGAAGCAGTTATTTCATTAACAGGAGATGTTTTAAGTGGTTCCCTGCCCACCAAAAAAATAAACTTGTGCAAGCATGGATAGCTATCCATGAAGATGAATTGGCCGCTGATTGGAAATTATTATCCGAAGGAAAGGAATATTTCAAGATAGACCCACTAAAATAGGAGGTCTGTATGATAAGACCAAAAGTAGTAAAAGTTGAACCTGTTGAAGATTATAAATTAATCTTATCGTTCAACAATGGTGAAAGGAAAATATTTGATGTTAGACCCTATTTGAATTTACCGTTATTTATGGAATTGAAAAATATAACTATATTTAATACGGTTAGAGTTGAAGGTTTAAGTATTGCATGGAAAAACGGCCAAGACCTATGCCCAGATGATCTGTATGAAAATAGCATAAGCATGACCCCTGTGGCAGGATAGGTATCGCCTCTTTAACTTTAACTTTAACCCCCCAGAACCCTCTACCACTCCATCGGCGACGCCTCGCCCACCAGCTCTGCTGACATCACTTCCGATTGCTCCGATTTCGTTGCCAACGAACCTTCTGACCGCAGATCCAGCGCTTTCAACGGCCTCTCTTCTACAATTGTGAACTAAAATTCCCATATTGGAAACATAGTAGTTATGATTTTTTTCAACATTTAAGTTGTAAACGGGAAAGTGACCATACTCATCTTCGATGTTAGTTATGGTTACAATTATTTTGTTTTGGGTGATAGGCCGATCACCGATTCGAAGATCTTTTGCCTCTACCCAATCATTCTTATCGACTGAAAAGAAGGGGTATTTGTCGGTGGTGCGAATGATGGTTTCACCGATAGAGATTTTAAAAAGGTGAGTGACGATTCAGTGATGTACTTCTTTAACTTGGCGATGCTCACAGGTACCGCTCTCAAGATCACAGCTTTCAACGTAACTGCCAGGTGTGATATCAGCAATGGGGGTGAGGGCCGGGGTGTCTTCGCCAATATTCTCATTTTCATGGAGGGATTAGGTCCCATCAGGCTTTTTTTTACAGTTGGGGTTCTGCTTCTTTCACTTTTTTCATTGAATTTATTGATATAAACCAGAGACAACATATTTAGTTGGAAAATAGTCTGCAGGTACCTTCTTTTTAATAGCTCGAGCTGTTCGCTCAATGTTCAAAAAAGAAGGTATAGATGACCCCCTCTTCAATGAGGGCATATTTCCCGGTAAAGTTTAATTATATTAGCAATAAAACTTTACTAAAAAGGAGAGTCATCTATGTATTCTAGTTTAACTTATATTGG
>JADGBS010000079.1:0-450 GCA_015231325.1 Oligoflexia bacterium
CTTATGTTAGCTACAGGAATTTTTTAACTTCAATAGGAGATTTACCTCGTTTTTTGTTCAGTTTCCGACATCCCATTCACACGTGTAGCAGGTTGTTTCGAGTATCCAAGCAAAGGAGCTAGTCAACACTAAAAACACACGAGCAAAATAGTACGCTAGAGGAGAATGATAATCGACCGATCACATACAAAATAACTGTGTT
This sequence comes from Oligoflexia bacterium, assembly GCA_015231325.1. GTDB lineage: Bacteria > Bdellovibrionota > Bacteriovoracia > Bacteriovoracales > Bacteriovoracaceae > JADGAN01. The sequence goes on from JADGBS010000079.1 coordinate 203, forward strand.
AATTTTGTTAAAGCTTTCAATTTTTCGTAAATTTGACAAAACATACGATTTTGGGTCAAAATTGTGAGGATTACAGTAATATCGCTGGATGTGGCCAATTTAACCTTCATGCTAGTATTGTGAGAATGTGGATTAAAAAACTTGTATCGTCAATATTCTAGGAATAGAATATTGATATGAAAGTGAATATCGCTACCTCTATAAAAATTTTAATTAAAGCTTAGTGAATCTACATAAGCATCCTGAAG
>JADGBS010000079.1:495-15424 GCA_015231325.1 Oligoflexia bacterium
TGCGGCCCAAAAATATTCTATTCAAGAACACATGATCGAAAAGGATTACTGGATAACTGTAGTTCTGTATAACTTATCCCATTCTAACTTCGTTAATGACGTAAGCGTAGTTTGTAGATGTAGAATCGAAAACCATAAGAAAATTAGGCAGGCAATCGAGTCCGGTTTAATTAAATGAGAACAAGTAAGAAAAAAAATAGGGCCAATACTGGTTGTGGTAAAAGTTGTACTTCCAAAATATTGGAGATGATTGAAAAACATCAACAGTTTAATTATACTGTTGATTAATATCGATCTGAATGAACTTTTTCTGGAGGAGTAAATGATTTTAGAGACATTTAAAGATATCATTATCGTCTCAAGTAATCGTGAGTTCATGCGCATCATGGTTCCAATTATTAAAAATGTTGGATGTAATCCGACCACTGCTATTGAATTTTCCGACATTCTACCAGTACTTAGCATTTCGCCTCCCCATCTTTTAATTGTAGACCTTTCAGAAATTAACAGTGATAGTGATAGTGATAGTGATCGTGATCAGAAAGAGATTCTCAACTTTTTGAAAACTAGAAAAAGTAATTCTCATTTACACAAAATTCCTTGTTTCTTTCACCTTCATTCTTCGCAAAAAATATTAGCAGAAAAATTGGTTGCTTATCGAGCAGATGAGTTGCTTACCTCACCTTTAAATTCGGCCATCTTAAATAATTTGATTAAAAAATATCTAGTTAATGAGGAAAATATTCGTACAATAAAATATTCTTCAACGAATATGCCAGAAATCCAGATAGAAGTTTCAGGAGAGATAAAAAAGATTAGTGAAATCGCAATGATCATCGATTCTCCAGTTAAATTTCGGGAGCAAGAAAAAATAGAGATAAGTGGACGATTGTTAAATGATCTAGAACTAAGCGTTAATTCACAGTATAGCAATTTGCATGGCCCAAAGTATATCGAACGCAAAAAGTATCGTAGCAAAATAATGCTTTCGGGTGTTCAGGAAAATTCTTTACAACTAATTAGAAGATATGGATGGAAGAAAAATGACTCTAGATAATAAAGAAGATTATCGTGACCGAGAAAATATTTTTGTTTTCATTAAAGCGATCGGTAGACCGACAAAACCCTTGGTGGATGAAAAGTCCATAATGATTTTGCAGGATTATTTTAACAAACAAAAAATCAAATTTACCATTATTGATGATATAGAGATGCTAGTTAGCAGTGACCGTCAGATAATAAACTTGTTGATAGATCTAGACTATGCTGCTAATGCTAGTGTTTTACTTTTGATGGAAAAGTTGCGTAGTAGCAGTAATAACGACAACTTATTAACAATTTCTTTTTGTTTTGGAATTACTAGATTTCATTCGAATAAAGTTGGCGAATTTTTAGATATGGGTTTTGATGATATCTTTCATAAACCACTCGACATGGATATTATCGGTTCTAAAATAATAAACTATCTAAATCCGGAAGGGGTAAAGCAAGAGAAGGAACTGCCATACAAAACGGTCGCGGCCATTCAAAGCGATATTTTTTTAAAACTTAATCTGAAAATTTCAACAATTACCGAACAAGGAATTATTCTGCTATCAAATAACTTCATACCTAAAGGCACGGTAGTTAAGCTATCTGGTGCAATGATTGTAGAGATCGAGAATTCACTAGCAACGCAAAGTTTTGAAATTTATCAGAACCACTATGATGAAAAATTGAAAGTTTTCTTGTGTTATATCAATTTTAATAAGCTGGAAAAAACGGTACAAGAAAAAATATCTAATTGGATTCGAACCAGAAATAAAAAAACAGGAGAGTAGTGTGGATGGAATAAAAAAAAATAATATTTTAGAAATTTTTGATTTTGTGATCAAAATAGAAGAAACAGGAAATAAGTTTTACTTGCAAATGGCATCCATCGTTAAAGAGGAGCATTTGCAAGAATTTTTCAAAGATATGGCAGAAGAAGAAGTGCTTCACGGTTGTAAATTCAAAGAGATGAAAAAAAAATATCTAATGACACGCAATCAATGACTGGAGCAGAAATATCAGCAGGCAATAACAAAGCAGATAATAAAATTGAAAAAATTAAAGATTTAATATTTAATCGTTATGAGCAGGTTAAAAAATTTATTGTTTCTAAACACTTGGACTGCATTATTGAGACAATGATGCAGGCTGAAGAAGCAGGGATACACTATTACCAAGAGATAGGGAGATATTTATCGGCCAAAAATAGAGTGTATTTGTCGGAGATTATCAATCAGGAGAAAAATCACTATAGATCCCTTAATGAACTTAGAAGCAAATTAAAAATAGTGGCCTAGATTTTATTGTTAGATTTTCTTGACTTTTCACCAGTGTCTCCGTTAGCGCCCATTAATAGAGAGGCAAGTTATTGTACTGATTTTTGGAAATTTCTGGTTTATAGCTCTACGAACGCCTTGAACTGGGAGATATCAGACATGATTAATTTATCCGACCTGTTTAGGAATGATGAAGAAGAACTATGTAAAAGCAAATAAATAACTAAAAAGAAGTATCAATAACAATAAAAACACAGAGGAGTTAATTAAAGGAATTGATAAATTAAACTCACAACTGGAGATTGGCCATGAATTTGCAACGACAGAGAGAAAAAGCGAAGTTAATGGAGATTAAACTTAATCTTGCACTAGAGTCATCTGGAATGGGTGTATGGCAATATGACATTGTCTCAAATAAAAGAATTTTTGATAAACAAGCGTGCATGCTTCTTGGAATTGATTTTGAAAAATTCAGGGGAACGGCCGAAGAGTTTTTTAATGCGATACATCCAGATGACAAAGAAAAAGTTAAGTCGGCATTAGTACAAACAATTGAAAATAACAAACCTTATCATCCCGAATACCGCTCAATTTGGCCAGATGGTAGCATCCATTATATTAGCGCGAGAGGGAGTTTTATTCGAACGGATAGTGGGCGACCGTTAATTATAAATGGTGTAATCTGGGATATCACCGAACGCAAACAGACAGAAGAGATGTTGAAGGAGAGTGAAGAGAAGAATAAAAATTTTTTCAATATGACAAGAGATGCAAAAATTATTGCTGAAGTTGCAAGTGGAATTATTATTGAATGCAATGAGGCGGCAGCAGAGCTTTTAGGTCGTGAAAAGGAAAAAATTATTGGTCGACATCAAAAAACTATTCATCCGCCAGAGGAATTAAATGGAGAGGTTAGTGATACGTTTAGACAACATACTAATGGGCAGAATGGCATTATTCATGAGAGTAAGGTAATTCGTTCTGATGGTGAGATTCGCGATGTTTCCATTTACGCAAGGATAATACAGTGGAAAGATAAAAAGGTTGTTATCGGATCATTTAGGGACATAACCGAACAGAAAACAATAGAACGAAATCTGGCGGAAAGCAATAAGCGGTTGCAGGCAATTACTCAATCAGCACAAGATGCGATAATTATAATGGATTCCGAAGGAAAGATATCTTTTTGGAATCCATCGGCCGAAAGAGTATTAGGTTATCATCAAGACGAAGTTCTAGGTAAAAATTTGCACCACTTATTATCTCCAAAGAGATACATTTCTTCTCATGAATTGGCCATGCCCAAATTTGTACTCACTGGACAGGGAAATGCCGTTGGGAAAACACTTTTACTTTTTGCATGTAAAAAAGATGGAAAAGAAATTCCTATCGAACTTTCTTTGTCTTCTGTTCAAATTCAAAATTATTGGCATGCAGTTGGATTAATTCGAGATATCTCTGATCGTGTAAAAGCAGAAGAGGCCAGGTGGGAAATGGAGGAAAAATATATGGCCGTCTTTAACTATACCCCAGAGGCCTTAAGTATTAGCACTATGCAGGATGAATTTATTGAAGTCAATCCTGGGCTTTCAAAAATTTCTGGTTATGCCAGAGAAGAAGTAGTAGGGAAAAAATCTAGCGAAATAACGATATGGAAAAATCCTGATGATCGAAAATTATGGTTAAAACAGCTACTAGAAAATGGACTATGTGAAAATATAGAGACAGTTTTTGTGCATAAAAATGGTTGTTTAATTGATGGTTTAATTTCTTCAAAGATTATCCACCTTAAAAAGGAACCACATATTTTATCGATAGTAAATGACATTTCAAAAATTAAAAAAAGTGAAAGAGAAAAAGCACAACTTCAAAAACATCTCTTTCATACTGAGAAATTGGCATCAATTGGAACGTTGGCAGCAGGAGTGGCACATGAAATAAATAATCCATTGAGCATTATTACCGGAAATATAGAGCTGTTTGAAGAGGAATACAAAAATATTCTTCATAAGGATGGTTATGAGTTAATACGAAATGCTATGGCCGCATCTATGCGGATCTCTAATATCATTAATGGCCTTAGGACATATGCTCGTTCAGATACTGAACACGTAGAAAACATTGATTTTCACAAATGTGTAAAGGAAACGATACTACTTCTTGAAGGGATATATAAAAAAGAGAGTATAACATTGGAGACTAGCTTGTTGGCCCATGATTATTTTATTAGGGCCAATATTGGAAAAATTCAACAAGTAATTATGAACATTATTTCCAATGCCAAAGATGCCCTAACGGGCAATCAAGAAGGTTATATAAGAATTAATACAGTTAACATCGATGATAATCTATTGATAGAAATATCAGATAATGGCGCAGGAATACCCGAACATATTATTCCTAAAATATTTGATCCCTTTTTTACAACTAAGGACCCAGGTAAGGGAACCGGACTTGGACTTTCAATTTGTCATACAATTATTAGTTCCTTTGGAGGTACAATCGAGGTTGAAAGTAATAGAGGAATTGGTACTGTTTTTAAAATAACTCTACCTAAAAATAACCAAGGACTATTGGTTAATACGACTGAAACAATACAAGCAGAAACATCTGCTATTTCATTTAAAGGAAAGGCACTGATTGTTGATGATGAAGAAGGTGTTAGAGGTATTCTGAAACGCTGTTTAACATCTTTCGGCATTAGCGTTCTTGAGGCCGAAGATGGAGAGGTGGCCTACGCTATGATAAAAAAAGAAAATTTTGATTATGTAATAACCGATATTAAAATGCCCAAAATGACTGGAGATCAGTTAATTGAAAGAGTAAGAGCGGAAAATATTGCTCCAAATACTAAATTTATAATCATTACTGGTGGTGTTGTTACCGACTATTCTTCAATGCAAAGAGAATCATTAAGAAAAAATGCCGATGGATATATTAAAAAACCATTTCGAAAAACAGATATAATAGATATTCTAAAATCATTAGAGGGTATAGGAAACCAAAATCGAACAAACCAGCGGTCAGACAGAAAAATATAGGGGCCAAGGCCGATTTTTTAAGTGACTACAGTTGTTTTTACTGGCACCAAAAGCACTTCTGACTGAGCGGCAGAGAGACAGGCACCAAAAATAAAAATGCACCCGGCGAGGTAAATCCAGAGCAGCAATGCTATGATTCCACCGAATGCTCCATATACTGCATTGAGTGTGGCCCAGTTGTTAAGGTAAATGATAAATAAAGTTTCTGTCGCCTGTAAGAGAAGGGTAGCGCAAAGGGAAGCAACCCACACTTCAGCAAAACGAGTTGTTCGGTGTGGTGCCAACTTATAAAACAGGCATAGACTGAGAAATACCCCAAAAAATTGGAGAAAAAAACTCACCAAAGAATAGATCCAGGAGCTGAAATTATTTAATGAAAATAGAGAAGTCCTTGCCATTTGGATTAGCACTGGCAGTGCCATGCCAAAGAGGACTGCATTTGCTGTGATAAAAAGAAACACAAAGCTTTTGAGCTGAGGCCACCACCAACTGTCTATTTTTGCATCCCAGGCATGATTGCTCGCGGAGATGAGAGTGATGAAGCATCGAGAGGCACTCCAAATAATAGCAAGAAGGGCGAGCATGCCTACCTTTTCACGAACTTTGATCACATCAGCAATGGTGTTAAAAACATATAACTGCATCTTTCCACTGATCGGAACATAACTTTCCATATAGGTAATAACATCTTTTCCGGCCCGCTCTCGATCAATAAAATACGATGCAATAGTGACGAAAAGGATAATCAAGGGAAGTAGTGAGAAGAATGCGTTGTAGGCGAATGCTTCCGCCTGCAGAGAACCTTCAATTTCAATAAACTTCTTGATGGTAAGACACAATATCTTCCAAAATTTGATGCTCTTTTGACGAAGCTGATCAATTCGCTTTATCGGACCAAACATTATCATCTCCTCCAGATGTGAGACAACTAAGTTATCTATCATAGTGCAAGCTCGATGATCCGATGATTCACTTGACAGAAGCATCGATGATCCGATCATTTTTTATCATGGCAATTTATTCAAAAAAACTGGCATTTTCTTCTTCAACCAGTTTTTATGTAAACTTCAAGTGTAACCTTTAATATGAACACGAGTCACTTCTGCCTCATAAAAAGATCACCAACTTAGAAAAGCTCCAGTAAATTTTTAATAACGCTATCCAAACACAAAAAAACAAATTGTATCATAATGGAAAATTAACAATTTCATTATCAGTATTATCCACAACCTGACTCATGATTGGGATTATGCTAATCATAGTGATATGGAATTACACCACCGACAGATAGTGAAATAGATGTTGCAAATTAAGAATCTATAGAGATTTTCCCCTGAAAAGCAGTCGTTACGTGAACGAATAGAACTATCACTATCATGCTCCACAACCACAACGTTTTAAAACTTCTATCACATCTTTCATCTGGTAGGGCTTTATTAAGGCATCATTAAATCCATACTCCTGAGTTTTGACAATTACCGGATCGGTTGCATGGCCACTGGCGGCAATAGCAATACAAGTAGTATCCAATTTGCGTATTTCAAGAATAGTTTCTCGTCCGCCCTTTCCTCCTGGGATGGTGAGGTCAAGCATAACCAGATTAAAAGGTTGCCCGGCAATAGATGCTTCCTTAAATAATTTAATCGCTTCATCTCCATCGGCAGCGCAGATGACAGTTGCTCCGAAATTTTTAAAATATTTAGAGTGAAGTTTTTGCAAATTTTTATCATCATCCATAATTAAGACTTTTCCTCGATAATGAAAATCGCAACCACCACCAATTTCGATTTTCGAATCGGAACTAATGGTTGCCGGCAGATAAAGATAAATAGTTGTTCCCTCTCCTAGAGTAGAAGTTACCTCAACGGTCCCTTGGTGTTTATTTATAATAGAATAGACGGTAGCAAGTCCTAGTCCATTACCTTCTTGTTTAGTTGTAAAGTAGGGATCAAATATTTGAGACATATGCTCGGGCGCTATACCGATACCTTGATCCTCAATCATCACACAAACATAATTACCATTTTTTAATCCGATTGGAAGAGGTGTTGCTATAGAAATATTTTTTGCAGAAATATTTATCACTCCTCCATTGGGCATGGCCTGTTTAGCATTGATAATGATATTCTCGATAACTCTGCTCATCTGGTTTTCATCAACATCAGATAACCATAAATCCGCTGCCAGATCAAACTTAAGACTGACATTGGCCCCCGTAAGTGCAAATCTAGAGGAGCTTTCAATAATAGGAATAAGCGACTGCACTTTAACAATCGGTGTCCCACCTTTGGAAAAGGTCAACAGTTGTTGTGATAAATCACGAGCACGACTATACATTTTGCTGGCCTCTAAGAGCAAGGAGTGAACTGACTGATAGTCTTGATATTTACAACAATTAATAGATAATTCGATAAAACCAAAGAGTCCACAGAGGAGGTTATTAAAATCGTGAGCAATACCTCCGACCAAAACTGCTAGCGATCCTAACTTCTCTGTCTTCAACAGCAATGCTTCCGTTTTTTTTTGTTCGGTAATATCTTGATTAATTCCAATTGTGCGGATAGGGATACCATTAGAATCTTTTACCATCTTAGTAGAGGCCCTAATATGTTTAAGCAAACCGTCTGGTCGTACAATTCGAAACTCAAAATTACACACTTCTTCACCACGGAAAGACTCCGATATGACTTTCATAACATGCTCGCGATCATTAGGATGGATGAGGACATTCTGCCAAAGTTCAAAAGTGGCCGGTGTACTTTTTTTATCAACACCATAAATTTCATATATCCGATCATCCCAATATACATTACCGCTCACTATATCCATATCCCAAACACCGAGCTTCATGGTATCTATGGCCAATTTTAATCGATCAGTAATTTTTCTTATATTTTCTTTTTCCGCCATTTTTTGTTCGGTGATATCTCGGGCCACTACTACAGATCCAATAATCTTGTTGTCTTTATTACGAATGGGAGCAAAGCTGTAACTGCCTATCCAACTCTCGCCAGTATCTTTGCGAGTGAGAGTATATTCAGTATAGCGGACTGTCTCTCCTCTTAATGCCCTTGAGACGGCCCACATATTCGGTGGTGCAGGCCGATCGTTGTTATCATGAACATCTAGAATTTTAAAACAGTCGCTGAGCCGCTTCGAACATTCGGACTTATCTTTAAACCTATGGTAAGTGGCAAATGCTTCGTTAAATTCGACAAACGCACCATCAACATCGGAGATAAAAACTGCATCGGTTGTACTATCAAGTGCTGCTGTTAACTTCGCTTTGCTTTCTTGCAACGCCACCTCCGTTTTTTTACGCTCGCTAATATCACTATAAACTATCGCCACCCCGTAGTTCTCGAGAGGAATAGGGATAGGGATAGCAGAAACATTAACCCAGGTGATTTCGTTTGCGCTTTTAACTAGCCCCATTTCAATATTTTCTACCAATTCTTGCTCTTTTAATGCCCTAGTACTGGCAAATTCTTTAGCTGGCATTGGAAGTCCATCTACGCTAATAATATTCCACTCTTGGTCATCAACTTTTCTCCGTAACTGATCTTCTTTTGAAAGGCCAATAATACTATCGGCCATTTTATTACTCTCTATAATATTTCCTTTGAAATCGGATATTGTAATACCTACTGGCAGTAGATTGAAGAGTGTTTTGTATTTGGTTTCACTTATCTGCAATGCCTGCTCCGCTTTTTTATGTTCAGTGATGTCATTAAACAAGATGGCGATTTTGTAGTTGTTATTTATCTCTTTTTTGTCAATTTTATAGGCAGTCACTTCAAACCAACGATTCAGCTTCTTTGTTTCATTTATGAAACGTACGGACTCTCCAGTCAATGCAACTTTCCCGTAGATCTCAAACCAATAAGTCTCATTGTCTGGAACGAGTTCAAGTATCCGTTTACCCACTACATTTTTCAAACCGGTTTGTGCTTCAAACGTAGGGTTAACCTCAATAAAGCGATAATCTATAGGATGATTGTTAGTGTCGAAAAGCATTTCTATGATACAAAAACCTTCTAACATCGAGTTGAAGATCGAATGATAGCGTTCTTCCGAATGGCGTAATAACTTCTCGGTCTGCTTTTGTTTTGTTATGTCTCTCACTAATGAGATAGAGCCGATAATGACATTTTGAGTGTTTATTACGGGGGCAGAACTGACTTGGCGATAAGTGAATTGTTTGGAGCTAGGAGAAAAAACTATCTCCTCCAAATTTTTAATAACTTCTCCCTTGAGCGCGCGTAGAGATGGGGTCTCTTCCATAGGGCGGGGAGATCCATCTTCTCGAAGGATAGTGAGATTCTCTACCATCTTTTGTACGTTAATAGCATCACCACTTTTGACGTCTAATACAAACTCGCGGATAGCTGCTGGATTGAACAGGGTAAAGTAGCCTTCTGAATTGCAAAACCAAACCTCATCGGTCATATTACTGAATAACGCTTCCAATAGATTTTTTTTCTCTAGATCTTTGTCTTTCCAACGTTGAATTTTTTGCTCCATCTTTTTGCGTTCAGTGATGTCGGTGGAGATTGTACAGATGCTGTACATTTTGCCAGTAGAATCAAAGAGTGGGAACTTAATGGAGGAATAGGTGTGCTGACCTTTTGGTTCATCGTTCACCTCCTCGAAATATTTTGGTACTTGTGTTTTTATAACTTCAAGGTCGTTTGCCCAACATCTATCGGCAATCTCTCTCGAAAGAAGATGGTGACAGGTCTTACCTAGTATGACCTTTTCTTCTAGAGCAAAAGCAGATTTAAACCTACGATTGACCATTGTAAAACGCCCCTGGAGATCTTTAATATAAGCAATCAATGGAGCGTGATCGGCAATCACTTGCCATTGCCTCTGAATTTTATTTAATTCTTTTTCCAGCTTTTTATTAATTTCATAGATCTCTGATTCTACATTTACAATTTGGTTTTGTTGTTCTTTAGAAAATTCTTGCTCTTGCTGTTGCTGCTGCTGCCAATGAACGTACTCAGTAACATCCTCTGCGCGGTGAAAAATATGAGTAATATTCCCGTCAGGAGCTATGAATGGTTTATTAATCACACGCCAATATCTTTCCGAAGACAATCCGTCATGTTTGGCAGCGGCACTGAGAATAGAGTACTTAAAGGCACTCATAGTATCAGTAGTGCGAGTTTGCATAACTCGATTAAATGAAAATCTTACCTGATCAACTGCTCTGGTTTCAAGATCATTTGAGTCATCTGGAAAGACTTCAAGAATTCCCCTCCCTATAATCTCTTCGCGGTTTGCTTGGATTGTCTCTAGATACTCATGACTTGCATCGACAATAGTAAAATCTGCAGTTGCGGTTATGATCAATAATAATCCCGGAGACTCTTTAAACAGTAGGCGGTAGTCGAGAGGATTAAAGTTATTGATCGTAGTAGGTTTCATTAATAATACCTTTCAACAGTTGCTAGAAAAATTAAAATAAGAACGGCACTTTACTATAAGAACATCCAAAAGTAATTAAGAAACTATTGGAATGGCCCATCTCCATCAATGCAAATAAAGACTCGCTACTTGTTTCAATTCATTTCGCAATGTTTTTATCTAATATGTTTTCTACAAAAAAATGAACAAACCTAGATCAATAACTCTTTTAGTAGTGGTATTTTCCCCATACCCATTTGCAATATCTATGAGAAAACTACTTTTGCATGGGGGGTGGATCTACTTCAATATTTTAAAGGTCTCATAACAGAGAACATAACTTTTCAAGAGATTAAGTACTTATTTGGTCATAAAAAAATATCTACATGGCCGCAACCACGATGATGATCCTTTCCTCACAAAATGATCTTTTTGCTGACAATGAATGCATAGTTCATATCAAAAGATTTGCTTGCAAGGATAGAAGTATGGAAAGTTATAAAAAATGCAACGGCCTACAAGAGTGTGACAAGTTGGAAAGAAATGTTTTTACGATAGAAGAGTGTCGGGCAGTGGCAAGAAAAAATTGTGAAAACAACAGATTGGATATTACTCATTCGAAAATAATTACTGCACGTTTCGATGGAATGCCAATAATTAGTGAAGAAGGGGATATGGATTTTTGTTTGAATTACGCCAAAAGAGATGTGGAATTTGCCCAATGTGAGATTGATGGGCAGAAGTAATTTTCATTCTAAACGGAGGGATAATGAAACCGATTTCAAAACATACAAAATTTTTTTTCTCTTGTCGTAACCGATACTTCATTACTATTGCCAGATTTATAATAGCAGGAGCAGTGTTGGTTCTAGGTTGTAACGCTAGTGATCCGTTTATCGCATTTGCAAAAGATAGAAACACCGCTCCTGTCTTGATTTCAGGATATATTCAGGGACAAGCAAGCGGCGCAAAAAATTTTCGTGTTTTACAACTTACCGATATCCATACACATAGTGGTGATATAGGAAGTGAGGAAAATAATCAAAAATTTTATCATAATTTGAGATTACTGGTTAACACCACTAAACCAGACCTAATTATAGTTACCGGCGATGCCATTGCGGATAATGGTGATCATACTGGTAATAAAGATATGTTGCTTTTTATTTCCACAATTTCTGCCATGAATACTCCTTGGACATTAGCATTAGGTAATCATGATCAAGCGGACGATATTGAACAAATGGAACGGGATTTGAGCAACGCCTCTTTTTCATATTTTAAAAGTATGAATAAACAGTCAGCTGGGATCGGCAACCACTACATTGATTTGGTTGATAAAAAGGGCAGCAAATTATGGAGGTTTTACATTCTAAATTCGGGTGTAAGTGGCCTAAACAAACAAGTTCTGGATTGGTTTGCGGAGAAAGTTGGAAGTAGTGGTAGTACTGGAGACACCAAAATGACTCCTCCTAGTTTTGCCTTTGTTCATATTCCTTTGATTGAATTCAAGAGCGTGTGGGATATCGGAGGCGCCAGCGGGATGAAGGGCGAAGATGTGTGCTATGAGCAAACACTTCCTATGGCCATTGATTATTTTGAGAGAGCTAATGTTGATAATGATTTCCGGGCGATATTCGTGGGACATGATCACGCGAATGATTACCATGGTGTTTGGAAGGATATTCAGTTAGTGTATGGACGGGTGTCCGGTTATAACGGATATGGTAATTATCCCAGAGGGGCCAAGCTTATTGAGATTGATTTAGAGAAGAAAACTTTTTCTCATCGTACCGTTTTGTTGTAGCTGCCTACTTCATATCTTTGGTCATTGGTAAATATGTGAACTACCCGTCCATAAATGCCCGGGTAGTTCACTATCTTTCCTTAAGATTACTTATGCAACCAGGATTCAACAAAACAAGATAGATCTTTATATTCAATAAAATTAAGATAAATTATATATTACATTATCAATTTCTAATCCGCCCACGGAATTTTCAAACCATTACTTTCGCTTTTATCGTCCTCACCTTCTCTTAACGCTGTATTTGGCAATGATTAGTTCGCACTGAAAGCTGAATCCTTTGCGCGTTTTTTTGGAACCCAGTATTTCTAGTGGTCCAGACGATCGTAATGGTTATTTGGATTGTGCTAAATGCCTGCGGATTTTCTAAAGTTGACGTATATCCATTTATCCTGCTCAATCTTGCATTTTTCCTCCAGGCGGTCTATGTTACTCCACTGATTCTGCTTGCTCAAACACGACAAGCAGATCGAGATAAAATGCATGCTGAAGCTGATGCTCGACATCAGGAAGATCTTATAGTCGCCATTAAGTAACAACAAACACTGGCTGCTCAGCAGACTACACAGCTATTGGAGTTGCTAAAACAGAACATAGGATACAGAATACAAAATTAACTGAATTAGTTAAAGAATTGAGTCATTGTATTGAGGCACTTATTTCTGACATGCATGGCGAGGTTGTCCGAGAAAATATCATGTTATAGCTATGAAAATATTTGCTGTATCAATCCTACTTTTTACACGAAAAATAATTCTTACCTGGCAAATTTGTGCTAATATTGTTATCTAACTTTCTGAGTAAATCGGCAGTAGAGTTGTGAATTAATCAATAGACCTGTTAGGTTGGTTCTTGCGTGGTTTTTTTGTAAATATTGGAGTTATTATGGGAAATAATTATTCAGTTTCTGGAACTTCTTCTCGGCATCTCGCTGAGGAGAGCGCTCGTTTCATGAGCGGAGTGTACAAATGGATGACATTTGGAGTGCTAACTACCGCTATCGTTTCTTATTCTTTTTCAGAGAACACGGACCTTATGTCTTTCATTATCCAAAATAGATTTGTTTTTTGGTTGCTAATAATTGCTCAGCTGGGTTCTGTTTTTTTTCTCTCTGCCATGATAAAAAAAATCAGTGCCTTTGCGGCCACTATGATCTATTTGCTCTATTCCGCACTAACTGGGACCACATTGTCGGTAATTTTTTTGACCTATACCCAAGCAAGCATTCAAAGTGCTTTCTTTGTTACCTCTTTTAGTTTCGCCGGCCTTAGCGCTTTTGGATATCTTAGCAAGCGAGATCTGGGCCCGATTGGAACCTTCTGCCATATGGGACTCTGGGGGTTGATTGGTTTTGGTGTTTTAACATTGTTTTTCCCATCGATGATGTCTGGTACCGCCAGTACCGTTTATTCCCTTTGTGGTATCCTTGTCTTCGCTGGTCTTGCTGCCTACGATACGCAAAAGATAAAAAATATGAACGTTTGGGGGCGCGAAGGGAGCGATGACGCGCAGAAAGGAACTATTTATGGTGCACTCACTCTTTACTTAGATTTTATAAATCTATTTTTAAGTATTCTTAGATTAACTGGAAAGAGAAGATAGTCTCACCTGATTAAAAGAACACTAACTGGCCAGTTTGAAGGACATAAAACTTACTCAAATATCAGAGTGAAAAATTCAACAACCCGACTCTATTGAGGGACTAATCAAACTATCCATTAGGAATAGGCTTATCAAGGCATTTTTTATGTACAAATAACCGTTCCGCTTTTCAAACACCTACTTTGCCTTCACCAAACTTTGGATGCTTGGTCTTGCATTCATTGATTGTGGCCTGATCTATTGAAGGCAGAGGGATTTTAGCATTAGGATCCGCTTTGCCTTGAAGATGAGTAACTATGATTGGAAAGATAAATTTCCTGAGTCACTGAAGAAAACTAAAGAGGGAACGGTAATTGCAAAAAAAATCAATTTTAGGCGATGGCCAATTTCGAATGCATTTATCGACGTAATAACCGCACATTAATTGTATAATAGTACACTAGAGGTGATGCTTATGAGCACAGAGAATCCTACAATTACGGATAAGTTGGACACCTTCCAAAAATAATCCAAATTCTGACGCAGTAAGAACTATCTCTCCCCTATAGTGAGGGTTAATTTTACAAAAAAGACCTTTTTCGATCCTTTTTGATATTATAATAAAAACGGTACATTCGTAAAACTAACATTTACAAGATGTCCTCCTAGTATTTAAAAATAAAAAGAAGTGTCACTAAAATGGATCTTACAGGAGAAAATCTTTTGCCCTAGAAAATAAAGAATCATATGACGATCTCATGTCGGTTGCTTCTTTAAATACA
>JADGBS010000007.1:0-41670 GCA_015231325.1 Oligoflexia bacterium
TATTGAAACGCTGCTCACTGTCGCACTGGGCAGCAATAGGCCGCAACTCCTTAACGGCAAAATCTCGGCATAATTTCTGAAGTTCTTTCTCTTCATCAGTAAAAAACCACATAAAATAATCTCCGCGAACAAAATAACAGTTTCTAAGTGATTACGCTTGTGTACAATATTAACTAGAGCACCGACGCTCTAGTTATGAGTATAATTACGATTATGATTATAGCGAAGAATCAAAAGTAACAACTTTAAAATCAGGTATTATAGTAATTTGCTTAACAATACAACACTAAATAACAGCAAAAAATGTAATATGTGGAAACGTTGAATCCCAGATAACAGAAGTGTATTAGAACTTAGAATATGGAACCTAAATACTCAATTTACGTAAGGATAGGGGCATGATTGCTAATCATAACCATCACGATGACGGGGACCATCACAATAACGAAAAAGATCAAAGGGCATGCTCACCCACAGGCTCACCCACATCTGTTACTGGAGACGAGGATTGTCACCCCTTGGAAGGCCTTTTTTTCTACTGGAAAACATCCCCTACTCTCTGGGAATCGAAATTAAAAATATTCGCAAGTAATATTCCGCTCTTTATCCCCATAAATTGGGGTTATCACTTTGTTAGTGACGGAGATAAGGAGAACAATTACGACTTTGGGGACATTTATCCAGAAAAAGATCTTAAGCGTTTAATTATCACTGCCACCAAATTGGGCCTGCGCCCTATCTTGCTTATCCCACTGACCCCGACTCCTTTCATCATCAATGGAGGCATCCCCGCCTCACTAGCTCAAAATTTATCAATCGCTCCCCAGGGAATCGCCTATGGCATAGTCACTGCGCAAGGGAAAATTCACAAAATATTTTCCTATTTTTCGCCCAAAGTTTACCGCAATTTCGGTAAATTTACCTGGGAATTAGGTAAATATTTATCCAATAACTCTATCTCCATTGATATTATTGGCATGATTTCGGGATACTGTATTAACAGGCAATTTCACTCCTTCTTGAGCGACACCTCTAATGCTTTTGAGCAAGGGTTCTTGGGCCTCATGGAGCTAAAAGAGAGCGAGAAAAAAAACAATTCCCCTTACACATCAACCACCTCAACGCCTTCCACTAACAGTGGTGATTTCCACAAAAAATTCGCTATTGACCATAACAACACCTACAATGACATCTACAGTGATGAAGATGAAACCTCATCCGGTATCATCCCTTCAATTCCAACTGTGGTAATGGAAATTGAAGAAAAGAACGAATTTCATAATATGATACAAGGATTGTATTTAGACATTGCAAAGCAATCTTTCGGGGAAAATTGGGGAGGAGAAATTAAGTTCTCTTTTTTGGGAGGTGGGATATATGAGATTTTCGACCGTTATGATCAACGTCAGGAGCATCCCTCACGCTACTTCCGTCAAATCATTGAGAGTATGGTGTTGGATATAATCCCCTCCTCAGTACTACTTCCGCTGAATGTAAAAAGCGGGCTATTCACAAAAATAATGAGGGATTTAATTAATCAAACATCCATCAATAAAAAAATCGAAAATTTATCATTGTATGAAAATGACTATATTTCATTTTCTAATTTGAATTTTTTTGAAATATTTTGTGAGCTTGGGCCTTTTTCCAACAGGGATAATCATTGGGAGTCTCTGGGGTTAATTCTTTTCTTGGAAAAGAATTATGCTCAAACTTACCTTTTGCAACAATCTCCCAAAGATATTCCTATTGAAAACGTTGTAGGTAATCGTGTGATTTTCTGTTGTGGCGAAGAACTTACAGAAGTAGAACTTAATCGGATTCTTCGCGCGTTCATGAATGGAGGGAAGATTCTAATAGACTCCAGCAAGCTTCCTTTGTTGCTCACAAGAAAGCTCGAGACATTTTTTCTAGAAAATTCCATCTATATTCAAAAAATAAATTATATTACTGAAGTGCTTAACGCCTCTCTGGGGGAAGGACGACTCTTACTGTTTAATGGAGAAAAAATTCTTCACCAAAGCCTCATTAAGAAAAATTCATTTTGGGAAAATTTAATTAACTACTTTGAGATATCCCATTTGCCCATCGCTACTGACTCAAACGTGCACTTTTTATGGAAGATACGCCGGCCTTACTCTCATGAAATGAATTTCGAAGAAATTCGTCGGGTGACCCTATACAATCCTACCAGTTATAAGAAATATGTATCTGTCCCTGTAGATAAAAAATTTACTTTTTTAAAAATAATCGATGGTATAAATACTAATGGCCGCTGGGAAGAAACCGAATTATTATTAGAACTACTTCCTGATGCTTCAGCATCATTAGATTTTGGTTACAATGAGTAACAATACTGAGGAAGGGGCACTTCGATGAAAAATCAGTCCAATTTATTTATGCTTTACAAGTACCGACCTAAGGAACAATTTTTTAACAAGGCGAGCAATACTTTAAAAAAAAGCGGTAATGATTCTTATCACTTACTAACCACTTTTTTTTCAGGAGAAAACGATGAATTTGTGGACAAGGCCCAAGTAAAAAAGTACTTTAACAAAATAATTCCTTACTTGAGAAATGAGAAAGATGAGATTAAAGATGAAAATAATGAACGTGACAAACATATCGAATATGGCGAAGAAAGACACGACGAAGAAACAGCTAAACATCAATGGCAATTTCAGACAGGACATGATGCCGACACTGAAATTGGCCCCTTTAGATCATTGGAAGAACTGCACCAGTTTACCTCAGAACTAATAAAAAAATTGAAACTAGACAAAGCGACTTTAATTTCAGTTCATGATTATAATCAATGTCTAGAAAAAACCGCAGAGATAAAAGATTTTAAAAATAGTTTGATCGCTATCGGCAAAGAGATAGTAAACTCAAGCTCATTAGAACAGACGGGAAATAATTTGTTAAAAAAATTTTTCCTAAAATAATTTTCAACCGAGAAAAATGTTATATTCAGAATACAACCCACAAAACAATTCAGTGCTTCCAAATTTTTATGGCCTCATTTACTCCGAGGTTGAGGACTATCTTTTACAACATTCTTTTTCCAAATATGTCGTTATTCAATTATTTAATTGGGTTTATAAAAAACAATTAAGAGAACACGACAAATGGAGCAATATCTCCAAAAAACTGCGCGTTCAGCTGAAAATTGATTTTGATTTTTCTCTTCCCCAAATTATTGAGACAAGACATTCCTGTGATGGCACTATCAAGTTCTTGTTACAAATGAAAGACAATGAGAAGGTAGAAGCAGTATTAATCCCCTCGGAAGATCGTTTAACACTCTGTATTTCAACGCAAGTGGGTTGCGCCATGAGATGTACCTTTTGCTTTACAGGAACCAAAGGGTTCATTCGTAATCTCAAATGCCACGAAATAGTGGGCGAATATTTGGCAATCAATGAATGGTATAATCAATATGCGCAAGAAACTGGCCGATTGCCTGGTGGACCAACTCAAACACTAATAACTAACATTGTTTATATGGGGCAGGGAGAACCTCTTAATAATTTCCAAGAAGTAAAAAGGGCAACCCTTCTTCTATTGGATCCCCAAGGAATTGCCTTCGGGCAACGAAAAATTACTCTCTCCACCGTCGGCATAATCCCTATGCTCTTAAAAATGGGTGAATTTCCTCCAATTAATATTGCAATTTCGCTCCATTCTCCTCGTGATCACGTTCGCGACCAATTGATACCCATAAACCGCACCTTTCCCCTAGCACAGTTATTTGCCGCCATTGAAAAAATCCCATTAAAAGCACACCGGAGAATAACTTACGAATATCTATTAATAGAAGGGTTAACCAATACGGCAGAAGATCTCGTAGCGCTGAAAAAATTGATTTCGCCAGAACGCTCCAAAATCAACCTAATTCCCTACAATGAATTCCCTGGTGCAACGTATAAAAGACCAACTGACGAAAAAGTTTTACAATTTTGTAACCAATTAGGAGAGATGGGTTATACCTGTACCGTTCGTAGAAGCAAAGGTTCTGACATATTGGCCGCCTGTGGGCAACTACGTGGATAAATACATGGCGGGGGGGGACGCGCACGCCCCCCTCGGCCAAAACACTTCTGGACCTTCCTACTTGCCTGAGGTATTCTGAATTGATCTTGATCTTGATCTTGTCAGTGAATCTTGTGAGTATGTCTTGTTATATTGTTTAATAAGCTTGGAGAGATGATGCTTTCTAAAATTAGAAAAATGGTAACAATTACGTTGGTAACAATGGCCATTCTTTTCGTTCTTTCGCTATTTTTGCTAGGGCAGGCAGTAAAAAATTTTATTAGTGGCGACGATGACCAATTAGCAAATTTTGCATCGAAAAATATAAAGGATCTGATAGCTGTAGTAGAAGTAACTGGTGTTATTTTAGACTCACAAAAGGTTATCGAAAATTTAATCAGTGCTGAAAAAAATTCTCAAATAAAGGCCATCATCGTTCGTGTTGACTCCCCCGGAGGAGCAGTTGGCCCATCTCAAGAAATTTATCAAGAAATTTTACGTATAGATAAGATAAAACCAGTGTATTCCAGTATGGGTTCTGTCGCCGCTAGCGGTGGTTACTATATCTGTGCTGCAACCCGTAGGATCTATGCAAATGCTGGTACACTAACAGGTTCTATTGGCGTGATAATGCAACTGGTAGATCTCTCTAAGCTCTATGCATTCGCTAAAATAAACCCTAGTACCATTAAATCAGGAAACTATAAGGATGCAGGAAACACCACTAGACCACTAACTGAAAAAGAGAAGGGACTTCTGCAGGGAGTAACCGATAGCGTTCACCATCAGTTTATACGTGACATACTTGCGGTCCGCAAAAAAAAGATTGTTGCCAATATGTCAGAATTGGCCCAAGGGCAAATCTTTTCCGGAGAGGAGGCGCGTAAATTGGGATTAATCGATAGGGAAGCAAGTTTGTGGACAGCAGGACGCGAAATTCATCAAGAGCTAAAACTCAATGGAGATTTTCAGCTACTATTCATAAAAAAACACAAAAACAAATTTAATTGGTCTGAATTCTTCAACTCACTGGATGACAGTGTCGCTTTTATAAAAAAATTGGGTGGCCTGGGACAAATTCCCCTGTTGCTTTACAATATTTAAGTTATAAAAATAAAAGTAAATGCCTATGGATATTTTACTCAGTTGGATTCAGGACCACTTATTGGCGATCATCGCCGTCGGTATCACATTGGTCCTTCTGTTCAACTATTTATTAGAAAAAGACTATGCCACTAGACTATCAAAGAAATACCGTAACTCTATCTTTGAAGCGCAGTCGAAAATATTTTTAAATGCTACTCAGTACCTCATCTCTGGTAACCGTGACTTGGCCATCAAAGAATTTTTAAATGCCATGGATCTAAATCGAGAAACTACGGAAACTTATTTTGCTCTAGGCGGGCTCTTTCGTAGTAGCGGTGAAATTGAAAAGGCCATCAGCATCCACCGATCTTTGATGGTCAAAAATAATTTATCTGAAAGTATTAGAATTCGTGCGCTCAAAGAATTGGCCCTGGATTTTGATAAAGGCGGGTTCGTTGACAAAGCAATAGAAACCTATAAAGATGTACTAAAAGTAAATAGAGATCAACCTGACGTTCTCCAAGCACTTTGTCGAATTTTTGAAGATGTGGAAGAATGGGATGACGCCTACAAACATCGAATTTTATTATCAAAAGTGAGCAACCAGGATCAATCAGAAACTATCTCTCATATCCTGGTACAAAAAGCAAAGAAACTTTTTGAAAATGGAGACTATGCCAGTAGCATAGAAATTCTCGACGACGCCTTTAAATTTGCGCCTTCTGTATCCGCAAAAATCCTCAGATTGAAGCTATTCATTGTTCAAGGCAGCATCGAAAATGCTAAAACACTTCTATTAGAGCTTTTAAGAGAACGCCCGATGTACGCTTCCTTTCTTTTTATATCCCTTAATGAAGGAGTAGGAACAAAAAACAACGGCAAACAAGAGAACAAACAAAATGACCTCTATTATCCTAGACTAAAAACCTTATCCCACTTATTTTTGTCGTTAAATGATAAAGACCTCCTCAGTTCACCGTCGGTAATCTTGTCCAAGGTGCGCCTCTTAAAGGATGAAAAACAGCTCGACGCTGCCCATGACCTGTTGCAATCCTGGGTACAGACCAACAAAAATTCTAACGAAGTATTAAAAGTAGAATTTATAAAAATTTTAATTGAGATGGGAAAAAAAGATCAGGCACTTACTGAGGTTACATCTCTTTTAGATAAATTAGGTCAATCATTAACTCGTCATTTCTGTAGTCAGTGCGGTTATAATTCGGATAATGTTTTTTGGCGCTGCCCACAATGCAAAGAATGGGAGACAATTCAGTTTCGCTGGAAGGTATAAGGTATAAAGTATGAGGTATATAGACATGTTTAAAAATTTCACTGCCCGTTTTTCCCTCATCAGTATGGTAATTTTGATGTCTTCTACAAACAATTTTGCGACAGAAAGCACAGATACAAACACAAATATGAACATAAATACAAACATAAATACAAGCATAAATACAAAAAAAGAAAAGATTGAAAGAAAATTCATAGGCACATTTTATATCACTAAAACATTCTCTAACCTTCACCAACACCCATCTCCATATGCTACTTCTGTACATACTTTGGCATGCGGTCAAAGTGTAAAATTGTATACAACAAATGGTGCACAAAAAGAATCTTTGCCCGAAGAATGGGTGTTTGCCGAGGGAGAAAACACCTTCGGTTATTTACAAAAAAAAATGCTCTCTGCAGAAAAACCTGATTGCTTTCAAAACAAGTACCCGAAATTTTTTGACGGATTGAATTTAAATATAACTGAAATATATTATTGGGGAAAATTACATGACCAGTATATCGCGGGAAAAACAAAGGTAAAATAGGAGTACGCGAATATGTATATAAAAAATATCAAAGACATGAGTGCGTTTTATCAATTACTATTACTATTACTAGTATTATTATTGCTCTGTGTTATTCCGGCCAAGACATCTTTGGCGTCTAATTCTACATCAAACTCGAATATTGCAGCATCAACAGCACCCACTCATGCCGATAACGACGAACTGATAGATTTTTCTTCAATAAAACAAGTAATAAAAAACGATATGTTAGAAAATGTAGTTGTAAAAAAGAACGAAGCAATTTTGGATGTACGTAATGAGAAGTTAAAAAAGAAGACGAAACTATATGATTTTCCATCTAGAGAAAATTTTTGGTCGTTAATTTCAGAATACTGGCTAGTAAAAAATGCTCAAAGTTTAAAATGGGATTTTGAAAAACCAGATTACGGAATTGATGAGGCAGTAAAGGCCTTGTTTGAGGGTCTAGGCCACTACGAAGTTCGCTTTAAATTATTGGTCATCAATGATATTTCTCCCACACATTTTTCTCTTCCTGCAGATTCCGGTGAGTATATTTTTATTCTCTCGCTGCCTTTTATTCGTACCATGGACCTATCTAAACTGGAAATTTCTTTGCTGATTTTAGAAGATTTTTATCGAGCAAATTTTGAATACTTTAAGCAGTATGCCAACGACAAAGAAATAGACGATTTTTTTGGAAAAAATTTCTACAATAAAAAATTCGATTTTGAAAAGATTAATAAAATTTTGAAGAGTTATACGTATTTTATCAATGAAAAAGGCTTTTCTTTTCCACAACAGTATGACGTTACCAAAAAAGTAAGTGAAGTTATTAGATCAAATCCTAATTTATGGAAAACATATAACAATTTACTGTACAAAATCGATACGTTGATAAAAAACAATGGTGAATATAAAAGCTACAACAAAATATATCCTTCACCTGAAATGCAACTACGCTGGCTCAAGACCAGTAAGTTATAGCGAATATGCACTACCAACAGTCAACAATGAAAAAAATCACTCGCCTATTAATATGTAAAATTAAAGGAATTAAGGATACTCGAGATTCCATGAGTATCATGGATGAAACCTTTTTTAATAATATAAAATCCTATCTTTTTTTTAGTATCTTATTAGTTATAATCTATAACCTACTGCTGGTTGTGGCCACCGCCTCGGCCCTTTTCGTTTTTTCTAATCTAAAAGAAACTATAGATTGGAGCTATAGTAACAGATGGTTGCTGCTTTTGGTCGCCAAGTTTTTTGCTATCATCGGAACTTACTACTACTTAAAAATAAAAAATTTTGAAAATTCTCCTGGCGCAATATTGAAAAAATATATACGAAAACACCTGTCGATTAGAACGACCTTGCAGTGGATCTATCAACAACCGGATAACTATCAAATTTTGTGCGCCATCATCTATCTCGCGTTAATCACTTGGTTATATCCTTTAGGGGTAAAAGTACTTTCTTCCCCAAATTTCGCTAGCAGTATTGAGTTACCCCCCTACTCCTTTTTTTATCCAGGACATATTTTTGTCTCTCTAATTTTTTACTCCGTAGATCTGCTAGTAATAACTTTTATTAAAGAGAATTATCCCCTCTTGGTTTTAAAAAACGCGTTAATTTGTTCCTTCATGTTGCTAACAATTTTTGGCATAACCAATTATCTAATTATCCCCCATCCTATGGATCCAGTAGATCCAGATTTTTATTATTGGAATTCATTACATTTTTTTACCCTTGTTTTTTTGATTAATATCTCTGTACCCAGATCATCTCCTCCATATGCCATTATTGCGCTTTACCTATTGCTGGTGGCCATTCCTTGCTCTCTGTTTTTAGGCATGGGAATGGTTCCTTCCTCTCTAACCAATGAATTAGGTCTAATTACAAATTTTACGGCCGGACACCTTTCAACAAATCTTCATGACAAAAAATGGTGGCCAAGTGGTAAAATTATTAGTTATGTATTGTATTGGATTATTGCTTACTTCTATCTAATCTACTATCGATGCTTTCGAGAACTTAAGACGAGAACTTAAGAAAGGGGCCATGCTTAATGGAAGGTAAATTAAATATTCTACATATTATTTTGGGATCAGGTGTAGTGGTCAAAGGAGTACTGGGAGTGTTGATCTTCGCCTCTCTTTATTCTTGGGCCATAATATTGCGTAAGCGTAGCGAATTGAGTCGATATAGCTCAATGAATGATCACTTCATAAATTTCTATCGCAATAACGTCAATCTCAATGATATTTTTCTTCACTCCAAAGAGATGGACTACTCTCCTTTCCAAAGCATCTTTATTCGTGGCTATGAGGAGTTTGTAAAAATTCGTGAGGGATTGGGAAAAAGCGGTGGAAAAGAAATGCTGCAAGATCATTTTTCTATTTATGGGCTAAACTCTATCGAAAGGGCATTGAAACGCGCAGTAAACGAAGCATCAGAACGCATAGACTCATCCCTTTCCACACTCGCTAGCATCGGTTCTATCGGCCCATTTATTGGTCTATTTGGGACAGTGTGGGGAATCATAGACGCATTTGTGGGTCTAAGTGAGGGAATAACTAGCCTAGATGCGGTGGCCCCTGGTATCGCTGAGGCATTGGTGGCCACCGCCATCGGTTTGGCCACTGCTATCCCAGCAGTTTTTTTCTACAACTATTTTAATCATCAGAGCGTCAAGCTGGTATCACAAACTGAATCATATGCTCAGGAATTTCTTAATATGTTAGAGCGATTAATCTCTCGCCCGAATAAATAGGTTAAACAAATGGAGTCCGCAATATGGGATTCGATCTCAAAAATAATAAAAATCACAAAAGCATTGCTGACATCAATATTACACCCTTTGTAGACGTGGTTTTAGTGTTGTTAGTCATCTTTATGCTAACTGCCCCTTTAATGTACAACGGTATAAAGTTAGAGTTACCAAAAACCAAAAAAGTGAGTAATCTTAGATTAACCACTAAACAAGTAATTCTTTCTGTTTCATTGAGTGGTGAGTATTACATCGGAAAGGATAAATATTTATTAGGTGAACTGATTCCTAAAATCAAAGGCCTCTTTGATGAAAACGAAACAGATGTGCTTTATGTACGTGCGCACTACAAACTTCAATACGGACAGATTGCGAGGCTCATGTCGTTTTTAAAAAATAGCGGGATCAGCAACATTGCCCTAGTCACAGAGATCGAGGATGGTAAAAAAGGATAAAAATTTAGAATATGTTTTCCTATTTTTTTCAATCAATTTTTTTACATATTTTTGGCATCGTCGTAATTTGGTGGGCCAATTATTTTTTCTTACAACAACAGCGAATAGAATTTAAACGTAACCTTAGAGTAGTCCGTTCAGCAATCCGAGTAGATGTAGTAGCAATGCCTAGATTGACATTACAAGAGCTTAAAAGTGAAGAAAAAATTTCGCCACCTATTTCCAAGGGAGAAGAAAATAAAAAGAAAATATTAGAGGTGAAAGAAGAAAAAAAGACAGCGGATAAGAAGGAAAGAATAAAAGATGAAAAAAATTTAGATAAAATTCTGAAGGAGTTTAGTAATAAAAAATTTGATGACAAAGAGCAGCATAAAAATTCACCTAATACAAAATTGAATAAAGATATCAAAGAAAAGGCCGATGATTTAAAACGCCTAATTGTAGTGGGAAATAAAATCAGTCAAGGCAGACGCCTAGACAAAACCACTGACGAAGAACAAAACAATTTAGAAGATAACGAACTTCTTAACTACAGCGAGATGTTAGTAGAAAAAGTTCGTTCCTATTGGCAACTACCCAGCCATCTTATGGACCGCACACTGAAATGTCGAATACAAATTATGATTTCACGTGATGGTGAAATTCTAGAATTAGTGCTACTAGAAGGCAGCGGGGTCGATGAATACGATCAGAAAGCACTGCAGACCATCAAATCAGCGGGACCATTCCCTCCTCCTCCGGAGATTATCCGTGACCAACTAAGAAATGGCAGGCTCGTTCTCGGTTTTCCCATTTAACGCAAGTACTTCCAAAAAAAGAGTGCTTTTATTTCGAGCAGCATCGCTTTGCGACACTTACGGTGGAAAATGTTCAAATAAAAAATACTGCTATATGCAATGAGCGTGGCCCAAGCAGCGCCCATACCCTGATAACGAGGTATTAACCAAAGATTTAGCAATACGTTAGATATTGCTGCAAAGAGAGTTTTTAACAATACAAATTTCATATGTTTTTCAACAATGTCCCAGGGATCTTGGGCCAATGCAATAAAAATAAAAAAATTGGCAAAAATATGTACACGAAGAATAGGAGCGGCTGGCAAATATTCGCTACCAAAAATAAGCGTCACTAAAAATTCACTAAAGATGGCCGTAGGCAAAATCACGACCACTGCCAATGCGTTCATGAAGGCAAAAAGTTTCTGCAACTTACGATAGTAGTCACTTAAACTTCTTTTTTTTGCCAATACCATTGTCGGAAAGATTGAGGCAATAATATTCGAAGCAACCATTGCCCAAGGCTCAGATAATTTAACTGCCACGGAGTAAATACCCACTGCCCGGGCATCAACCATGTGTTTCAACATCACTTGATCAATTTTCATATAGATCATCACCGCAACACCTACCAAAATCATCGGTGCTCCCTCCCCTAAAATTTTGCGGAGTATTTTTCGATCCACTCTCCAATCAAATATAGGAGGAAATGCGGTCTGTCGATATCTCAAGACGTAAAGACATCCTATTGCACAAAACAATCCTTCACCAATAATCGCGTATCCAAAATAAATGAGAGAATAGTCATGATAGATTAAAAACAATTTAATCACAGAGGAAAAAACTATAGATAAACTTTTAACGATGGAAGGATATTTGGAATTTACTTGCGTCTCAAAAATAATATCAACAATCTCAAATATTTTAAATATTAATCCAATTGATAATATGTAGAGCAAGATTTTTGTGGAAAGATTATTGCCATCCGCCAGCACGGAAGTATTGATAATAGGAACCAATATGTAAATAACTACGACGGAGGTTAAAGCGCTGATAGACCTTAAAAGCAACACCGTACCTAATATTTCCGCACTTTGCTCTTGATGGTAAAGAAGGTATTTCTTCAAGACCGAGTTTAATCCCAAATTAACTAAAGGCTCCATGAGCGCAATAACAGAAACAGCGTAAGAAAGAATTCCAAACTGCTCTGGTCGTAGATAACGCGCCACTAGAGCTGTAACGAAGAAACCCAGCCCAATACGAAACACCTTTTCAAGCAGTAGCCAAACGGTGTTATAAAACATAGCAAGTCGGTTAGGGTTCAATATAGGATTGAAAAATTTTTTTAGCAATAATGCTGTTTTAAACATGTCGTTAACCAATCCGCCCAGATCACACTCAGATCACACCCAGATTACACCTAGATTATTATTTCGCAATATTAACACTCAGGCTTCGCTTTATCCAACGACGAAGAGCTCTGTTGCAAAAAGCGTTTTACTTTCTTTTTCAAAATACTCAACGGAATTTTCCAAGGCGGTCGATAAAGCAGCTGACGAAAGTAAACATCATCATAATCTAGAAATCTTGATATTGAGTCAATCTGGGGATGGATTAGCGGAAACGGCAAAGAAGAAAGGGGTATTTTTGCTAAAAAATTGTCACTGTTCTTGGTATGAGTTGCATGCTCACCAAAACCGATATTACAGACTAGATTCTCACTAGGAATAATGCCGATGCCCTGAGAAAAAAACCGACAATAGTCCCACTGATAATCCCATGTATCAAAATTATCGTAGTAAACATCATCCCACAAAGTGGTAAAAATTTTTGCCTCTATTGAATTAATAAAAAATTTTGTGAAATCTTTGCTGCGTCTGCGTAATGGCCAATCTTTGATATCCACGTCATAGCGTTCCCAAGCGCGTCTCCAGGTGGCCCATCCCCAAATGCCTGGATAACGAGAAAAAAAATAGGAGTAATGTGGGTGGGAAATTTTAAAAAAATTAGTCCCCGCAATCATCATAATCTGCGGCTGATCTCGATAACGCTCGAGAAGTTCATCACAATAACGAAAAAAAGATATATGAGGGAAAATATCATCTTCCAATATTATAATTTCATTCTCTCTACTAAGAACCTCCGTCACTCCGCTAGCGACCCTATTTTTGCATCCGAGATTAGTTTCTGAGTAAATCCGTACAACTTCACAATTCCAAGGAACGTGATCAACTATCTCTCTCGTCTTTTTACATAGCTCTTGGTCTTTGTGAAATGGTTTTGCCCCATCAGCAATAATAAACAGTTTCCGTGGTCTCACTTCAGCAATTTTGGCAAATATTTTTTGGGTAAGGTGGGGTCTATTGTAGATGAAAAAGGCAATCGCTGATTTAACCTGATACGTATGCAATGCAAAATAATTAGAGCAGCAATCTACACCATTATCCATATCCATGAGTGCGACCTTTATTTTTTATTTCTCCGTTGGCGCCAAAGTTTTATGGATTTTCAGCAAAAGTTATATTTTTTGTAAAAACTTTGTACTTCCGTAAAATAAATTCTACTCCAATAAATCCCCACATGTCCAATATCATCTCCCTATAATATGGTTTATGCTTTATATTTTATGTTTTATACTTAATGTTTTATGTTTTAGGCCCTACTCTGGCAGATAAGAGTATGCCCCCAACCAAGGAATTAAGAAGTATGTCGCTATTCAGTGAAGTTCGGGCCGTACACCGCGTCCCAGTCTGGTTTATGCGTCAGGCAGGACGTTATTCTCAGCATTATAAAAATATCAAGTCCAGGGCCGGCGGAGATTTTATGCGGATGTGTAAAGATCCATCGTTGGCGGCAGAGATAACTCTTGGGCCAATAGAAGAGTATGGATTTGATGCCGCCATCCTTTTTTCAGATATCCTTTTCCCATTAGAACAGATGGGTCTTGGCCTCACTTTCGGGGAGGGGGGAAGTGGTCCACGTATTGCACACTTACTTTCTTCACCTGCCGATATTCAAAAGATTCCCCCAAGAGTTATGTCCAACCAATATTATCAATTTCAAAAAGAAGCGTTGGAGTCCGTTCGTTATCAACAGAATATAAAGGGACTTCCCCCTTTTTCCTTGTTGGGATTTATCGGTGGACCGTTCACTCTTTTTACTTATGCGACAGGTGACCTCACCAGTGCTAAAGTAGGCCTACATGACGGTCGTTATCATAAATTTATTGAGCTCCTACTACCTGGGCTCTTAGAAAGTATGTTCGTACAAGCAGAAGGCGGAATCGATGCAATTGCCGTCTTTGACACCTCCGCAGGAGAATTACATATAGATGAATATCAAGAATTCGTTTATCCAGTCTTAGAAAAATTATTTAACGATTTTCATCAACTTCACCATATTCCACTTATCTATTATCTACGCTACGCTACTCACCACCATTTCCCACTATTTACAAATATCTTAAAGGAAGAAGATATTCTGGGAGTAGACTGGCGCTTTGCTATTGAAAAATTACTTATTGACTTTGGTAATCATTACCAATTACAGGGAAATCTTGATCCTAGTTGGTTATTTCTTCCATGGAGTAATTTAGAACGCAAGCTCGCCGCTTATTGGGAGAAATTGAACAAAACAAACCAGACGCCAGTAGACCGACGCTCTCGCCTAATTTGTGGCCTTGGTCACGGTGTGCTAAAGAATACGCCTGAAGAGAACGTCAAAAAAAGTGTTGAGTTTATAAAAAATAACTACCGTTATTAATAACGGTTATTAATAATTACCATCTCAGTTTTTGTTCTAATGATTCCATCACTTTGTCGCAACAATGAGCACCACTAACAAATCCAACCTCGCACGCACTAGGAGCAAGATAAATTCCCTGCTGTAATGTGCGCTGGAAAAGTTCATAAAAATTTGTGCTCTTAATCCAAAAAAGTGATCTATAGGAAATTATCTCAGAAACTATCCTGGGCAACAATGCTCGTCTAAACAGCTCCACTATTGCGTTAGAATATTTATCCAACCTAGCGTAAAAATCGACATTCAATTTTTTCAATGTGGCCAATCCCGCTACCATTGCCAAAGGATTAGCAGAGAGAGTTCCTGCTTGATAGACATCACCGACAGGGGCCAACATCTGCATAATCTCATGCTTCCCACCAACTGCCCCAACAGGAAGTCCTCCTCCGATTATTTTTCCGTAAGTCACTAAATCAGGATTAATTCCTAACGCTGAACTCATCCCTCCAAAACCAGTGCGAAAACCGCTAATCACCTCATCGAAAATAAGTAGCGCCCCAAACCTTTTGGTGTGGTTTACCAGCTCTCGTAAAAATTGCGGATCTTGAATCAGTAAACCATTATTGGCGGGCAACGGTTCGATGATCACTGCTGCGATCTTTGTTCCCTGCTCATCAAAGAGCTGGGTCAAACGTCGAGTGTCTCCGAGCTCTAGAACATAGGTATCCTGGGTAACCCCTAGAGGAACCCCCAACGACGACGCCTCGGCCAGCGAAGCGACCCCTGATCCCGCTTTAATCAACATTGAGTCGCAATGCCCATGATAGCATCCACTGAATTTGATAACTTTGTCACGTCCTGTATACCCCCGCGCAAGCCTAAGCGCAGTCATCACTGCCTCAGTTCCAGAATTCACAAAACGAATTTGCTGCACGAAAGGAATGCGCTCAACAATGTATTCTGCTAATTCCAACGAATACCTTTCTGATGCACCATAAGTCCAACCCTTTCCCAGGGCCAATCGCAGTGATTCTTCAACCTCTGGATCTTTATGTCCTAAAATTAACGGGCCAAAGCTCATGCAGAAATCGATATAAGATTTACCATCAGTGTCATACAAACACCCTCCCTCTGCCCTTTCAATGAATAAAGGGGAAGTATGCAATCCTTTAAAGCTTCTCACGGGTGAGTGCACACCTCCTGGGACAACTTTGAGGGAACGTTCAAAATATGAAGTCATAGCACAGACCCCGTTCATGTTCTGGCCCAAGGCCTCAAATTAAGGAATAAGATGTGAATATTTTCTGACAAACTTAGATAGTGACCCCAATTTATCCAAAGTCCTAATGGCGTGCGTGGACAGTCTTAATTTGACTGTCTCACCGCTCTCAGGATCAAATACCCTCTTGGTATGCAAGTTCACTTGCTGCTTAGTTTTACGACGGTTGTGAGCATGCGATATTTTGTTCCCAACCAACCTTCTCTTTCCAGTTAAATCACAAATCTTAGACATAAAAATAACCTCGCCTCAAAATTCATTGTTTAAGTGTTTATATTATTATTCAGTATTTAGCACTTAGTGTTTATTATTTACAATGTCAAGACCGAACCAAATAAACAGACAACAAACGATGGTACGGACGATGGTAGGGTAACACGATTTTACTCAGGATAAAAATAATGAATAACATTGTAATCACAACAATAATACCTACCCATAACCGTCGGGAATGCTTGGAACGAGCAATTCTTTCCGTATTAAGGCAAAGGCAATCGAACATCAATCCCCATACCAATACCAGTAACAACAATCACTACAACAATCTATGGGTTATCGACGATGCCTCTAGTGATGGAACCGCCGAGCTGGTACGTTCATTGGCCTGCGACAGCTTGTCTTGCGACAGCTTGTCTTACGACAAGTTGCACTTTCATCGCATAAACGCCTCCTCACCCAAAGGAGTTAGCTACGCCAGAAACCTTGGCGTAAAGCTCTCCGCCAGTAATCATCAACATGATGAATGGATCGCCTTCCTTGATTCTGATGACGAATGGCGTCCAGATAAATTAAAGCACTGCTGTCAGTATATCCAGCAGCACCCAGAAATAAATATTCTCCATAGCGACGAAATATGGATACGAAATGGGGTCCGTGTCAACCCAATGAAAAAGCACCAAAAGCTGGGCGGGGAAATCTTTGCGGAGTGCCTTCCTCTTTGTCGTATCGGCCCATCGGCGGTGATGATTAGGCGTAGCTTATTCGAAAAAGCGGGGGGTTTTCGCGAAGATTTTCCCGTATGTGAAGATTATGAGTTGTGGCTGCGCATCACTGCCCACCACCCAGTAGGATATATTGATCAACCACTCATTGTGAAATATGGCGGACATCCTGATCAACTCTCCAGACGATTTAAAGCAATGGATTATTGGCGAATTAAGGCACTTTACTTGTTGCTTAATGGGGAACGTGAACTTCGTAAACTTAAGGAGGAACATAGAGCACTGGCAGCACAGGAAATATCTCGACGGGCAGCATGGCTATTACAAGGGTATAAAAAACATGGCAACTTGGAAAAATACGAAGAGGTAGAGGAAATGCTACGTTTTGCGCAAGCGCAATAACACTCCTTTTAAATAATCTCCCTCCGGAAAACTTGTCAGGGTAG
Source organism: Oligoflexia bacterium (assembly GCA_015231325.1). Taxonomy (GTDB): domain Bacteria; phylum Bdellovibrionota; class Bacteriovoracia; order Bacteriovoracales; family Bacteriovoracaceae; genus JADGAN01. The sequence continues at coordinate 17,329 of JADGBS010000007.1, forward strand.
GACAGTCTTCAGAAAGATGAAAATATCTTACTACCTCCAACTTCGACTTCAACTTCAATTTCAACTTCAATGTGGATAGACTAATCATTTCTCCCACTTTTCGCTTAAAGGTATTTGTAGAAATTTTGTGCGTGTTAATGAAAAGTAAGAGAAGACCGTTATCCCTCAGAAGTTCTAGCAAATGAGGCAGATTTTTTTGATGATTTTGAAGTGCATTCGCCACTCGTTGTCCATCTGAAGAGCAGGACGGTGGATCAGAGATAATCAAGTCAAATTTCTCACCACGATCTTGTTTTAATTTTTGTACGGCCGATTGCACTGAGTCTACTATTGATAGATGATTCCCGGAGTCTAATTGTAAATTCATTTTTAAGTTCAGTTGTAAATTTAACTCTAACTGTGACAGATAGCTCTTGGAAAGATCTACAGATACTACTTTCTGCGCACCATTTTCAAGGGCCAATAACGAGAAACTACCTGTATGTGCATATAAATTCAACACCGTGGGTTGAAGTAATCGTCGTATATAAGGAATCATCAATTTTCGGACTGAGGCCATATCACTATAAATCCCACCATCATCGCAAAGTTCAAAATTCAGAGCGTAATTCACGCCAAATTCTGTTACTGTCACCGTCTTGGTCTCAATCTCATTCGATGTATTGTCCACCACCCAAGTAGGTGCAGAACCGGAAAATCGATATTGTAACAAAAAATGCTGGCGTTGGGGTTTTATGTGGGTTTGGGGTAAATACTTACTTAATGCATCCTGCAGGCATTTTTTCAACAAGTTTAAATAACGAGGTAACTGCCAAAAGCGGGTATACAACTGGATAAGAATGGTGCAATTCAAAAATTGCACTTTTACGCCTGGAATATAATCGGCCTCGCCAAAAATTAAGTAGAAGTTATTTCTCTGCTGATAAATATTGTTTTTGGACTCAAACCTTTTGCTAACTGCCTGCATTACTCGATGTTGCAATTCTGAATCAAGATCAAATATTGCCTCTTTTCTCTCCTGCTTCGTCTCTTGCAGAAAACTCCACACTCTACCCTTTATTTGGAGAGCACTAGGATCATGCAAAAAAATACAAACGGGCATTTGCGTCCTATCAACGCCAACAAGAATACCTTCCCTTTTTGGAAATTTTTCAGTATAGCTATCTTTGAGAATCCAAGGATGTTTACGATTGACCATTTTTACGGTAGTGGGATGAAGTTCTACTTTTATCATTTGTAATCAGTCATCTGTAACCGAAGGGCCGCCACGTCTACTGGCCATAGTTGCTAACACCCCAGAAATGTCTTGCAACCGATCAAGTTCGACTACCTTTTGCAAAGGATCTCCACCTTTCAACTCAATCGTCAAAACTGGAACCTTGCGATCATGCCACATATAGCGCCCTAGGCTTCCAGGAAAATTCCCTAACCTAATCCAGGGTAAATGCTTGTAAGCGGGATATTGGACTTTGGGCCCATCAAAATCTAATACCCCTAGAGGGGTATGGATTGCCACTATCAAATTGGGCATAAATTCCAGAATCTGCTTCATAATACAAACAGTTTCCTTCTCTCCAGCAGGTAACTTTCCAGGAAAACGGCGCGGATTTCGCTTCTCCTTTCTTTTCCAAAACGCTAATGCCTCTCCATTCCAATTTTTCGAGGGAAAATTTCTATTCAAATCTACTCCGTTGGCATTGGTCCGTGTGCTCAATTTTAGACCATCAGGATTAGACACTGGGATTATCCGCCAACTATTTCTCGGCAATAAATCCACTAATCGTTCCATCCACGCACGAGATAAACTACCACTCATAGGTTCATCTCCGTGCATAACCCCCAAAACTAGAATACGCAGGCCCCCCAGCTTCCCATCTTTTTGATAGTGATAAATGTTTTTGCCTAAAGCACTGTTACACTCCGGCATATGCCGAACCTCAGCACATATCTGTTGAATCTTAGGTAAGCTAAATTTCCCCGGCAAAGAGCTGAGGGTCTCAATACAAAATTCGATCGCTGGTGGTGACAAAGATGAGGCACGAGTTGTTGTAGCAGGGGGGGCGACGGTAGCGGTAGCACAGGGCCGGGCCTGGGGGGGCCGTTGCTCTACTACCGCACCTGATGAAAAAGGGTGAGCACTACTATTGCCCTCATCAATTTGACAAGACGCAAACAGAATAACCACCGCACTACAAACAGATAGCACTATCCACAAATTAACTGGCCTCAATATAAATAAAATATTGGTCATGTCCTATAACAATTGGCAATCAGGTTAACAATTAGGTTAACAATTAATAAACTATAAGATTAGTGTATAACTGATATGGCCAATAAAAACAATCTTGAAGAGCGCTATTTTTGAATGGAGTCCGTACTATGACTACACCCCCTGTATATCCATGCTTATTTTTAGATCGTGATGGGGTAATTATTGAAGATGTTCCTTACCTGAAAGACCCTGCAGGGGTTCGACTTTTTGAAGGAATAATACCAATTATTTCTTGGGCCAGGAGTCGATGCTGGCGAGTGGTAGTGGCAACTAACCAATCAGGTATTGCCCGCGGTTACTTCAATGAGGAGGACTATAAGAAGGTTAATCAAAAAATATCGCAGTTACTGAGTGATCGCGGAAGCTTCATCGACGCTTGGTATCACTGCCCATACCATGGCAATAATCATCCTCTTTGGGCCGCAGAAAAAGATTCCAGAAAACCAGCGCCAGGAATGTTTCTAAAAGCTGAACGAGAAATGAATCTCGACTTAAATCGTAGCATCATGCTCGGTGATAAAAAAAGTGATGTGATAAACTTCAACGGTCTATATCCTAATTTCAAGACATATCTAATCAAAGGAAAATATTCCCTGGACAATATCTCGCAAGAAATAATTTTTGCCAATCACCTATGCTTGCTTGATTTTTTACAAAAAATTGACCGATTTCTATGACCGATTCCTATTCCTATGACCGATTCCTATAATTTTTATTTATCTTTCCTACTTTGTGTAGCATGTCCATCATGATGTATCTCTCTTCATAAATTTATTACAAAAGTATTTAATAAATTTTAAAAATTTGGCGATATGTAAAAAGACAGCAGATGGACAATAAATTGAGCGATTCGCTGGCCAAAAATTATTAACATTCTGATAAATTTTTAGAGGAGGAGATGTCTATGGCCTACAAACCAAACATGAAAGTATTGGTAGTTGACGACATGTCTACCATGAGAAAGATAATAAAAAATATGTTATTACAACTTGGTTTTAAAAACATCCTAGAAGCAGAGGATGGACGCAAGGGTTTTGAAGTTATTGAATCAGCGCACAAAATGGGAGAGCCGGTAGAATTCATTATGTCAGATTGGAATATGCCGGAAGTGAATGGTCTAGACTTTTTAAAACTATTAAAGGATTCTGAAGCGCACAAAGAAATCCCATTTTTAATGATCACTGCGGAAGCCGAACAAGGCAACGTAATGACAGCAGTTAAAGCAGGAGTAGACAATTTCATTGTCAAGCCATTTTCTGCACAAGTTTTAAAAGAAAAAATTGACAAAATATTTGCAAAAAAGGGGTTGGCCTAACTATAGCGCCCCTGATTTAACTGCAGCAGCTTAATTATAGTAGAAATCTATAGTTGTTAATGGAGACAAATTCCAATGGACATACAAAATGATCCCACCACTACTAGGGAACTGATTGACGAATTTTGTAAGGAGTCATCTAGTCTCATCCATGAAATGGAAACGATCCTAGAGGAATTGGAACAAAATGTTAAACCACAAGGAAAATTTGAAAAATTCGGGCAATTAATCGATCGAATCATGGGGGCAGCAAAATCTTTTAACGCAAATGAAATTGCCGATTTTTGCGAACTTGGTAAAATCATTGGATATAAAGCAGACCAGACACAAGACCCAAAACTTTTAAGAGTAGTGGTGGCCATTTTGTTTGATGCCACCTATCTATTGGAAAAAATGATTACTAGTCTGAAAACTGGGGATGCCAACGCCTTACACAATTTGAATACTCACGCCTTTGCTACCAGATTGCGCTGGCTTTCTGACAAATTCAAACACATTGAACGAGGATCTTGCGCTTACAGCGTTGAAGAAAAAAAGAATCTTACACAAAATGCTATCGACGACTTAATTAAAAGTTTAGGACTTTGAGTGGCATAAGACATTAGGAGTTAGGTAATGACAACGCAACAGTTTATCGAGTTTTCCAAACCATTTATTCAGGCAGCAAAGATTATTTTTGAAACTATGATTTTTACAAAAATTGAAGCAGGTAAACCGCAAATAAAAAAAGATGTTTTAACACGAGGGGATGTCAGTTCAATAATCGGAATTACAGGGAAACACAACACTGACAACAAATCCGATAGTGTTCGCGGAATGATGGTTCTTTCATGGCCAGCAGCAACCTACGTAAAAATTGCCAATGCCATGCTCATGGAATCGTTCACTGAATATAATGAAGCAATAGCTGATGTAGGCGCGGAAATTTCTAACATGGTATTGGGTAATGCTAAAAGAGATCTAAACCCCTTGGGCTATTTTCTCGATATGGCCATCCCCTCTACTATCGTCGGCAAAAACCACAGCATCAGCTACCCTTCTGATGCGACTGTGGTGATAATTCCTATTGTTTGTGCCCATGGTGAATTTTACATGGAACTATGCTATAAAATGTGAGTATGGCAAGTTTCGATGTCCTTCCCACACCAAAAGATGTGATTCTAATTTACCCAAATTATCGATATCAATTATGGCGTAAGTTAGCTGATGCCCTTCCTGTTGCCTTGCTAAATCTAAATTGTAAATCTTCGGCCAACTTCCGGTGTTGATAAATACAGTGCCATCGGCATAAGTCCTCATTGAGGGAACATGGGTATGACCGACAATCAGCAATCGCAATTGTTCATCGTTAATAAATTCTTCCCTAGTCAATGACTCATAATCTTGAAATAGTTTCGTTTCTCTGACCGTAGAATTAATCGTCGATTTAATAATTTTAAAAATATTTGGTCTACTTTTTTTTGTCTGCCTAAGAAAACTCAAAAAAATTACCATAATAACATAGTAGAAATTTGCAAAAAGAAATCTAATCGTGAACAACGTATCAAAAATCATGCCATAGATAATAAAAGTTCGTATAGGTCTCACTGCGTTAATAAAATAACGTTGCTCTTTAAATTTATTAATTACCCTAATTACATAATATGCCCCCCACGATGGAAGAAAATACAGTTGATTATCTTTATTTCTAATAATCGAACGAGCAGTCGAAAACGAATGTGCCGACTCATACTCGTGCCCATGTTTTATCAAAATTTTTTTATGGGGACGATAACAATTTTCTTTCAGATTAAAGAGAAATCTGCTACCAGCTAACTGATCATTGTCGCCAAACAAAAAATTATTAAAAATTTTTCTAACCTGTGGAAAAAGCATCTCTGCATCATGATTACCTAAAATATATATGATTTTTTTATTTGGAATTTCTTCGGAAATGAAATTTTTCAGTGCTACAAAAATATCTTTGTGCGCTTCCATGATCATTTTAAGTTTAACTATGGAAGCATCTTCTTTCCAATATTCATCGTCAAAAAAAGGAACAAACGGAACAGCTAAAAAATCTAAAAAATCACCATTTAGAATTAACTCTACCTCCTTTTCGCGATATTCAGCCGATGAGTAATATTTTAAAAAATCGATCAATTCTCGATCAAAGAAAAAATCTTCCAAAGGATTCTTTCTCCCAAATACCAACGCCCCTGCACTCAAATGTAAATCAGAAATTACCAGAATGACTTTATTATCATTACTATTATCATTATTCTCTGCTGGGAACCTCATAATCATCCTTTTTTTCGTTTATAATAATTACCAGCTCTTGTGCAGCGGGAGATAGTGGAACAAAAAAAATTTTTTCATCTTTTTTAAATTTCAAGGGAATAAATCTGACTGAATTAGGCAATAAAGTAAAAAACAGAGGAAAATCTCCATCCGCAACATTGGACTCCATATTATGCGTTAGTTTTGCCAGTATTTTAATAAAGCTCATATTTTCAATCATGAAACCTATTGGCAACGACTGTTTATGCGTTGGAAAAGTTACGCGTGTCCTATTTTCGAAAATAGTGATCTTTATAAAATGCTCTTTTGTTTTTTCTGATTCTTCTGATTCTTTTTGTTCTTGCGAATAACCAATTAAATTAAAAAAAAGTAGTCCGACTAAAATTCCTGGCAAGTAATAGTACTTTAAAGTTATTTTATCCATTTTGATATTCTCCCCGCTTCTAATGTTTTTATAGTACCGCATTTTTTTGTTTCATGAAAGTTGGCCAACATTTGCTTACATTATTTTGTTTTATTAAACAATGTTTCGACATTTTAAAAAATCAATCAGAAAATTTAATCATAGGAGGAAAAAAAGAATTTTTTTCCTCCTTATCAACAACTTATGGAGGAGATCAAAATGAAAAAAAATTCTTTCTCTCACCACAGCTTTTACACTCACTTTAGCGGTTACAAAACATTCGCATTATTATTTGTAGCAACAATCGTGGTGGGAATATTAACCATGGGGGTAAGTAGCGACGTCAATGCTAAATTGAAATCACCAGAGATTTTTTCCCTTATAAAAGCATATGATCAAAGTTTTGTTGAGGAAAATGATCTGTATATTCCTGCAGATGCAAAAAACTTACTCAATTCCAATATAACCGAAGAGGTATTCAACCAAATCATCGATAAAATTTATGAAATTTACTCACCCGTGGTAAAAAGCAAAGGTGGAGTTCTCGTAATAGAGAAAAACTGGAGTGATGGTACGGTTAATGCTTACGCTAATCGTTCAGGTAATACGTGGTCAGTTGCGATGTTTGGCGGGCTAGCAAGACACGAAGCAGTGACTCCAGATGGTTTTGCTCTGGTAATCTGTCACGAACTAGGACACCATCTTGCAGGCACTCCTAAGGTTAGAAATATGTTTAGCCGTTGGGCCAGCAATGAAGGACAATCAGACTATTTTTCTACCCTTAAGTGCCTCCGCCAAGTAATGGAGAATGATAATAACGAAGAAATCATCGCCAAGCTAAGCGTACCTGCATACGTGGACGATTTGTGTACAAAAAGTTTTGTCGATGCTAACGAAATCGCTATCTGTAAAAGAAGTGCAATGTCGGGTAAATCGGTGGGAGACCTTTTCGTAGCGTTAAGTAATGGATCAAAAATCAATTTTTCAACACCAGATCGAAGTGTGGTCAACAGAACCAACGACTCCCACCCTGCATCCCAATGTCGTTTAGATACTTATCTTGCTGGAGCGACTTGTATTGTAGATAAAAAAGATGAACTGAGCGACACCAACGTTAATTCAGGTGCTTGCACCAGCATCAATGGCCATGAAAGCGGCCTACGGCCAACCTGCTGGTACAAACCTTAAACTAACATCACACAAAACTACTTCGTTTTTGCCGGAGTAGTAGGAACTGACTTAGCGGAAGGTACAGCAGCGGCATTGGCCCCGTTCCCCGCAGCAGCGCCAACTCCACCAGGGGCCGCATTCTTCTCATTAATAATTTTGAAAAGCTCAACCTCAAACAGCAACGTTGCTCCACCAGGAATCTTAGGAGGGGCACCATGATCACCATATGCCAAATCTGAGGGAATTACCAATTTGGCCTTTCCGCCTTCTTTCAGCAGTTGCAACCCTTCCGTCCATCCTTTGATCACTCTATTTAAAGGAAATGACACCTTCTCGTTACGCTCATAAGACGAGTCAAATACTGTTCCATTAATGAGTGTTCCCTTATAGTGCACTTCTACTACGTCAGTAGGGGCAGGAACCTTACCAGTTCCCTCAGTGATAATTTTGTATGCTAAACCGGAAGGGGTTTTTGTTGCTCCCTCAGATTTCACAAATTTATCAAGAAACTCAATGCCCTCTTTCTTGTTAACTTCAGAATTTTTCTTCAAACGATCTGAAAAAAGGTCTCTAACTTTACTTTGAAACTGTTTAATATCTACCTCCGGTTTTTTTCCTTGTGCTGCATCGCGAATACCTTGGACCAAAAATTCTAATTCTTGCTCATTAAGTTTAAGATCGGCCAAGCGTCCACCAAACATGATCCCCATGGAATACAATGCACGCTCATCATCAGTTTTAAACTGGGCAGCAGTACTGCCGCCAGAACCACCATTCTTTTCTTTTTTGCAAGAAACTGACCAAAACGCCAGCGACAACAGCGCCAACAGCACTAAGAGAGTTGCTAATAGATTGCCTCTAAAATTACACCTAGAAAATCTTCCCATAAATCTCATCCTTTTTGAATTAAAGTGTATAACTCAACAATTTAAAACAGAAGATACCATGCATTGTTATGAATAAAAAACAAAATCGCGATTAGGGGCCCCACCAGTGCCCAAGCAGAGACCTATCTGACTCTGAATAGCACAATTTTTCCTGGCAAGTCCATTTTTTTATTAAGAATAAAGAGCGACTACTATCACCTTTCATCTATCTGCTCTGCCTATTCTATTCCACCTCTCCCATCTCTTCCATGAAGGTATTGTTTTCAATTTTTTCTGCCAACTCACCTAATTCATTATCAAAATTTGCAAGCTTTTCCTGAATTCTCTTCTCAAACATCCTCACGGTATGTTGCTGTTTTTCTACCTTAAACATCAAATGTTTCATCCTTGTCGCTTCCGGATTTTTAATCTCCTCATCGACATATCTTTTCAGGGATTTAAGATCGTCGTAGATCTTAAAAATATCATACGTACGAGTAAGTTCTTTCAACTTTTGTGCATGATTTTCTATCCCTGCTAAATGTTTTTTTAACTTTGTAATATCCAGCTCTTTTTGCGCCAACGTGGCCTTAAATTCTGTTTCTTTATTTGAAAGCTGTTGCTTCAAAACATCAATATTCTGGTGCACCATATATAACTCATCTTCCAAAAATTTAATTCTGGCGCTTTCCTGAGATGCCTGCTGTATTTTAGTCTGAAGCTCAGTAGTTGACTCCTGGTTTCGGGCAGTTAATTGACGATTATTTTCTTGAATATCTTTTATATTTTTCTGATGGGCCAATTCAATTTTTTCTATTTCTAGGGCATGCATATTACTCATTTCACGATATTTATCTTTTTCTCGATCAAGTTCCTCCTCCAACGTTACAATTTTTGAATCCGCACTAGCGGCAATTTTTGCCGACTTGGCAATTTCGCTCTTTAGTTCCTGTCGTAGGGAGTCTATCTGTGCCTTCGCATAGGTAGCGTCCTTCAGCGCAGCTATCTCTTCGATCACAGCAGCGTTATGTTCATTGGCCTCATCGGAGGACAGTCCCCCCATTAACTTTTTGCCACGTTCCTTTTGTAACTCCCGCTTAAGTTTGCTAATTTCCTCTTGGTGTTCAGCGATAATCCGGGCATTCTCCTCCTGTTCTATTTCGATCTTTTGTTTCAAGACCGCTGCCATACTTTTGTAACGCTGACCTACTTTCAATAATTTACTGATCTTGGTCTGATATTTTTTCCTAATTGTCGCAACAGTAGTTTTATGTTTTTTTACAAACTCGGTAAGTTTGTATTTCATCACCAAAATTTGTTTTTTTAAAATGTTTTCATTAGCAACAACAGGATCTTCCCGTTGCAAAGAGGATTTTGTTATCGATGATGCTACATTCTCTTCCATATGTGAGTACGCCTTTCAAGGACGCATCTTATTTATAATAATGTTATTAACAACGTTTTTAATTTTATCTACTAGGGATTTTTTCGTAAAAGGTTTAATAATGTACTCGATTATATATTTTTGGGATTTATCGATCATATTTTTATTGGTACTATCAATGGACATCAACAATACTGGACAGCGTGACATCTTTTCATTTTCAATGGCCTTCAAAAAGGCATCGCCATTCATTATTGGCATATGCCAGTCGAGCAATATTAAATCAATATTTTGCTCCCTTTTTAATATGTCAATACCATCCTGACCATTGGCCGCCCACAGTAATTCAATTTCGATATCAGTGAGCATTAAGTCGATAACTTCGGCAACGCTTTTAGAATCATCAATAATTAATATTTTCATATGTCCTTCTCAATAGGAAATAGGAAATAGGAAATAGGAAAAATTAAAACTCCCAAACCCCATTACCTCCGGTCGGTATAAAAATAAATTAATTAAGAACATTTTTAGAAACATAAATGCATATTAATCAAACAATTTAATTAAACAATTTAATTAAACAATTTATAAATTCATGACGATCTGTTGCCAATGAGTAAGGTTTTATTGATTGAAAGTAATGCTAAGCTAGAGAGTATTTATACACTCAATCTGCGCGTGTATTTAGGGCTTGAACCAGTAACCAAAAAGGCAGGACAATTTGCACTTAAAATGATCGAAAGCGATGACTCTATTTCTTTGATAATTTCTCGTGCAAAAATTGGGGAAGAAGATACCGCATTTCTGATATACAACCTCCTCATGAAAAAAAATAAAAACATTCCTATGATCGTTATTGGAACCATTACTGATCTGGGGCTAAAACAGTACAGCATCCAATTAAAAGGAGGAGTTGACCTTAAAAGCCTGATAAAAAGATGTGCTCAGGCCATTAACATCACGGCGCAAATGATGGCCCAAAAAGAAGTTCCTAAATATTTTTCAATCCCCGCAAACTATTTTTTGGAATTAACCGCCTCTAATTGCGAAGTTTTCCGCCAGGATTTCGATGATTCTGGAAATGTTATCTACAAACAAGTTTTCACTGTTGGTCAGGCATTTACTCCTGAACAAGTAAAGCAGTTGGTAAGTTCTGGCGTGATTGAATTTTATATCCTACGCGATCTTCGTTTGGCCTTCGTTAACCAAGTAACCAGTGAAATGATAACTAAGCTGACGGATAAAGAGATCGAAGAAGGCGACAAGGTATTATTAGGCAAAATCTCTATGGAGGTAATCACTGGAAAAATTGGGGAAATTGGAATTACCCATGAAACAGTTGCCTTGGCCAAAAATACTATGAAAACTATTGTTAGTAATGCAATAGAAACTCCAGATCTTAGACTTTTAATGAAAAACCTTTTAGATAATAAGGCAGGATACCTTTTTCAACATACCCAGGTTTTAACATATGTAGTCCTACACTTAGTAAAAAATATCGACTGGGGAACCAAAGAGCACGAGGAAAAATTAGTTTTTGTCTCGTTTTTTCATGACATCGTTTTGAAACAAGATGACTGGGCAAAAATATCATCAAAAGACGAGTTACAAAAAGCGGATTATTCTCGTGAAGTTATGGACATCATCAATAATCACGCAAGAAAAGCTTCTGAGCTAATAAAAGAATATCCCAACGCTCCTGCCGGAGTGGAGCAGGTAATCCGCCAACATCATGGTGCCCTAAATGGAGTTGGCTTTGACGCCACTTTAAACATGAACCTCTCTCCACTCTCCATGGCATTTATGGTGGCAGAGGAATACACCAACCAGCTGATCCTCTGCGGACAAGAAAAGATCAACAAACCACTGGTGATGGCACATTTAAGAAGTAAATTTGCTACCGCTCGTTTTAAAAAAATTATTGATGTATTAGAGCAAATAACTATTTGAACATTTACCCAATAGTGATTCAACTGTTATTTAAATGATTATTCGGAACACAAGATAACTTTTTCCTGGCGCGGAATATTTTTTTCTTGATCCCAGTATGGAGATATGTTCCTCAGTCTTTGAACAATTTCTGGAAAAACGTTAATTACGTAATCAATTTCTTCTTCGACAGTAAAGCGACTTAAACTAAAGCGGACGGAGCCATGAATAGCGGTAAAAGGGACATCCATTGCCTTGAGTACATGTGATGGATCCAACGACCCCGAAGTGCATGCCGAACCGCTGGAGGCCGAAATGCCATATTCATCCAACTGATAAAGGATTCCCTCTCCCTCGATAAAATGACATGAAAGGTTGGTGGTATTCGGCAAGCGAGGGGCATCTCTCCCATTGATATGCACATATGGAATTCGTTCCAATAACGCGCACTCCAATTTATCGCGCAGCGCTCGAATATTTTCCAACACTGGACCCGCCTGCTCTTCCCACAACAATTCCATGGCCTTTCCCAATCCTACAATTCCGGCCACATTTTCAGTACCGGCCCGCCTTCCATGTTCTTGATGCCCTCCAATTTGTATTGGTCGCCAAGCACTGCCCCGACGAATATACAAAACACCTACTCCTTTGGGGGCGTGAATTTTGTGTCCGGAGAGAGAAAGCATATCTACGTTTTTAAAATTGCCATTTAAATTCATTGGCAACTTTCCCACCGCTTGAGTAGCATCAGTATGAAACAAAATTCCTTGGTCGGTTTCTTTAGTGAGACGAGAAAGATTCTCTATAGGGAATATCACCCCTGTCTCATTATTGGCATACATTATAGAAACCAATAAAGTCTCTCGCGGACGAAGGGCCCGCACAAAATCCTTTAAAGAAATATTTCCCTGATGATCAACAGGGACAAAGGTAACCTCCGCCCCCATTCGCTTACACTCCTTAAAGACCTCTAATACCGCTGGATGTTCAACAGTAGAGGTGATCAAATGCCGACGTCCAGGATTGGCCTTCAAAGCACCAAAAATGGCGGAATTGTTACTTTCAGTCGCGCCAGAAGTGAATATAATTTCTTTGGAATCAACCCCTTCGCCTCCAAAAAATCTAGCAACCACTCCACGCGCACGAGCAACCGCTTTGGCCGGCGGATCAGCATTTCTGTATGAGGAGCTAGGGTTGTAGAATTGCTCATTAAGAAAAGGCAATAACTCCGAACAAACTTCTTTGGCCACCGGAGTAGTGGCATTATTATCAAGATAAACTTGCACCATCAGCTCCTTGTCATACAAATAAACTAGATAACTAAACCATATAACTAAAAAATGTAACTAAACCGCAACAACTTTTATATGAGAATCTACCTGCTCACGCAAAATTCTTTCCACCATCATTTTCAATGTCATTTGCGCCCCCATACATCCGTTGCATGCGCCCTTCAATTGGCAATACACCATATTATCTTTGATATCCACTACTTCAATATCTCCCCCATCACGATGGAGCAGTGGTCTGATCTGGTCGTTGATTACCTGCTCCACCTTTTTACCCATTTGATAAGGCGAAAGGCCTTCGGTAGCGTTTCCACCTTCACTCTTGGTTTTCTCATCAAATTCATTTTTCTGATTGCACATACTTTGTTTCTCCTCATCAAAATCGTGATTATTATTGACACCAACTTCCTCTCCCCAGGTCTCCTGCAAAATATCTTGTATTCCTCCTGGCTTCATCTGACAAGCAGTGCAGGCACCCCCCGCTTTTAAGGCGTTGGTAACTTGTTCTAGCGTACGCAAATTCAATTCCTTGATCTTTCTCTTCAAATAAGTATCAGTCAAAGAAAAGCACTGGCAAACCATCCGCCCTTCATCAATCACCTCGTGCAGACGTTCAACCTCAATTCCGACACTCTTCAAATTCACGCTACGTTTTTTGGCCCAGTAAATTACTGCCGCTTCTAGTGCCTCGGCCCCCATGACCGAGCAATGAATTTTTTGTTGAGGTAGACCCCCCAAAAAATCTACAATATCCTGATTGCTGATCTGCAAGGCCTGTACCGGAGTAAATTGTCTCTGCTCAATCAACATGCATAATGCCTCTGAGGAAGCAATCGCGGAGGTACAACCAAAGGTCAAGTATTTTGCTTGAATTATAGTGTCTTTTAAAGGATCATGCGGATCTTTTTTCACCCGGAAGGTAAACTTTATGGCATCTCCACATGCAATGGAACCGTGTTCACCTATCCCATCGGCATCTTCAATTTCGCCCAGGTGTGTGCCAGGAGCACCTTTGACCGCATCCATGAAAAGTTTTTTTGTTTTCTCCGAATACTGCCATGCCATAAATTTTTCTCCAATATTTACGCTAGTTCTTGCAACTAGTTACTCAGTTAGTTGTATATTATTTATATATAACTTTTGAGCTCAATGTTCTATAAGACAATAGTCAAATAGAGTAGATTAAGTATTAATCCTGAGCAAAATTAATCTTGAATTATATTAAGTTAATATTGAACAAAATTTAAAAAGGAAATTTTATTTCATGAAGATTTTAACATTAAATTGTGGCAGCTCTTCGATCAAATTTGACGTTATCTCTACCTCGGTAGAGGTAATGCAAAAAGGGCAGGACTACAGCATTGTCAGGGGAGTAATCGAGAGAATTGGAACTGAAAATGCTATTGTCCGCTATAAACTGCCTAATGGTGATGGTTTTAAAGGTGAAGAAAAAATCTTGGACCATAAAATCGCATTGAAACGTATTGTGGATATTCTTACTGGTGACAAACCAAGAATTCTCAACTCTCTCAGTGAAATAAATGGCGTTGGTCACCGCGTTGTCCATGGAGGAGAGTCTTTTTCAAAATCCGTAATCATCAACGATGCAGTTGAAAATGAGATCATCGCCTGCTCAGAATTTGAACCGCTACATAACCCTCAGAACCTCAGCGGCATCAAAGTTGCCAGTGAATTTTTTCCGTCTATCCCCCACGTTGCCGTCTTTGATACCGGATTCCACCACTCAATTCCCGCGAAAGCATTTCTCTATGCTCTGCCATACGACATTTACCAAAAATATAAAATGCGACGTTATGGTTTTCACGGTACCTCTCACCGTTATGTTTCACAACAAGCAATCAAATTTTTAGGAATCCCCTCTGAAAATAGTAAAATCATCACCGCCCACTTAGGTAATGGCTGCAGCATCACTGCCGTTAGTGGTGGCAGATCGATAGATACCTCTATGGGACACACTCCTTTGGAAGGACTGATGATGGGAACCCGCTGCGGTGATTTAGACCCTGCAGTAATACTACACATCATGAATAAAGAAAAATTAAATATCGCTGATGCCGACTCATTAATGAACAAAAAAAGTGGACTTTTGGGTGTCTCTGGAATATCCAACGACCTAAGAGAAGTTGAAGAAGCTAGAGAACAAGGTAATGAACGGGCAAAATTGGCGATAGATATCTTTTGTTACCGCCTAAAAAAGTACATCACTGCTTACGCTGGAGCACTAGGGGGGTTGGATGCGTTAGTTTTTACCGGGGGAATTGGAGAAAACTCCTCTTTGATAAGAGAACTATCGACTAATGGTCTTGAATTCATGGGAACGAAAATCGATCTCGCTAAAAACAATGCCAATGGTGGTCGTATTTGTAAAGAAGATCGACTGGTGGACATCAGTGCAGTCGGTACAGATGGTAATTATAGTCGAGTCAGAACGTTGGTAATACCTACTAACGAAGAATTGATTATCGCAAGAGACACGGTATTGTGCATTGAAAAGTTATTGTGATGCTCCGGCATTACAATGTTATAATTAAATCATACCTATACCTTAACATATTATTTTATTAACGAGGAGCCAGAAATGAGCAGTGCTTTTATCGGTAACATTCGTATGAAGGCAGGACAAAGCTTGAAGCATATTGTTCTTCCCGAAGCAAGTGATGAGAGAATGCTACAAGCAACCCAAATCATTCGCAGAGAAAATATTGCAAAGATAACTCTTTTGGGAAATGAACAAGTCATCAGAAAAAAAATCAAAGACCTAAATTTAAATATTAACGACGTTCCGATTATTGATCCAACTAAATCAGAGCACTTGGATGACTATGCCAAAGAATATTATGAATTAAGAAAACATAAAGGGATGACCACGGAAGACGCTTGCGAAAAGATGGGACAAGAACTATTTTACGGCGCAATGATGGTACGTAAGGGTTTAGTTGATGGTGGTGTTGCCGGAGCAATCAATTCTACCGGCGACGTTATGTCTGCGGCATTCCACCTAATTGGCAAGGCCAAAGGAACCTCCATTGTCTCTAGTTTTTTTGCCATGATTATTCCAGAATATATGGGGGAAAAAGACGTGAACCTATTTTTTGGAGACTGTGCTGTCATCCCCAATCCAAATGCCAGTGAACTCGCTGATATCGCCATCGCTACCGCTGATAGCAGAAAAGCGCTCGTAGGAGACACTCCAAAGATCGCCATGCTCTCCTACTCGACCAAGGGCAGCGCACACGGAGAGATGGTTGACAAAGTTATTGAGGCAACCCGATTGGTGCAGGTTCGACGACCAGACCTGGAAGTCGACGGCGAATTACAACTGGACGCCGCAATCGTTCCTAAAGTCGCTAAAAGCAAAGCACCTAATAGCGCCATTGCAGGACGCGCCAATGTAATAATTTTTCCCGATTTAAACGCCGGCAATATCGGGTACAAATTAGTACAACGTCTAGCAAACGCTATCGCCTTTGGTCCACTCTCCCAAGGATTGGCCAAACCATACAATGACCTTTCCCGAGGTTGCAATGCCGACGATATCGTGAATGTAGTGGCCGCCTGCGCAGTTAAAGCAGCATCCTAAAACTACCGCAAACTACCGCCCGCCGCGACGCTTCACTTTAATTTTACGTACTAATCCGATCGAATAAACCACACAAGAATGTAACGAAAGGATGGAAGCAATATAAATACAAACTTTTCCCACCCAAAAAAGCGGAATATCATATGGATATTGGTAAACCATCAGCATAGGGACTCCCACCATTTGAGTAATTGTTTTCCACTTACCCAGAGAATTCACTGGCACAGAAAGCCCTTCGGTAGACGCCAATAGCCGTAAGGAAGTAATGTACAATTCTCGCAATATCAATATGATTACTATAAGCGCAGGAACTCTTCCCAACGCCTGCAACATGATTAGGGAAGAAATGGTCAGAAATTTATCCGCGACAGGATCTAAAAATGAACCAAATACAGTTATGATATTTCTTTTACGCGCGATATACCCATCTATTCCATCAGTAATCGCCGCTACTGCAAAAGTTAATGCTGCCACCCATTCCAATACAGTGTAATAAACTTTAATCCAATCATAATCTAATAAACGCAATAGCAAGCAACTGACCACTAGCGGCACTAATAAAATTCTGAAGAGAGTTAAACGATTTGGGAGGTTATCAATTTCCAACTCGGGGAAATTATTAGATGATGCGCAATCACTTTTGGTGGCATCAACTTTTGGATCAGTATTAGTATCGTTATTGGATGAGTTACCTATGTCTGCTAGCATGCCACATGGTAACATGTTTCAAAAAAGATGAATATCGAGAAAAAACTTTTTTATGGGCAAATACTCACAGCTTGAAGGATAAGACAGCGAGGTTTATCATAAATTCAATGGACAAGATTGATCGTCACTTCACCCTTATAAAAGAAGAGCATCCGCGTCGGGAAAAACGTGTTTTTCCGCTTTTTCCCTACTCTTTTCTAACCTTTAAAAGCTCTTCTGCTTGTAGTTGCGGAGAACTAACCTTTGAAGTGAGTGAAATATCAACCAGCGGTATGCAATTATCCCTACACAATGGTACACACCAACTAAAAACGAAAGATAAACTTGTTGGTACTCTACATAGTAAGGATACAGAAATTAAATTAAATGCCCAAGTCTGTTGGTCCTCAGAAAACAAGATCGGCCTAACTTTCCCTAAAAATGATGAGATGTATGCACACCTCAAAAATTTCTTGGACCCAAAAAATATTGCCTGCAGGCCAAAACCTTTACACATTCTCTGCGAAAATAAATTGGGCGTAGAACTTCCTCCAAATCTAAAATTTTGGTTGCAGACAGATTGTTTGTTGGAGATATTTGTTTGGCAACATAGTAACAATGAGTTATCACATTTTCAGATAATTTATCTGAAAAATTTTGTTGAATGGAGAGATGGCGTTGGAATAAAAACTGGTAAAACTATCAGTAAAAGAGAAATAGAAACCCCGCTAAGCAAAGAGAGTGAATTGACGCTGGATATCGATGACGACTGTGATGTCCGAGCGATCGCAGAGGCCCAGACCATAGCATCGTTGATACCCGAAAAGTACTTACCTGCAGAAGTGATCAAATTTATAACTATAAAACTGGGATCTTAGTCTTAATTATTAGTGTTAGTGTTAGTGTTAGTGATAATTACGGAGTCCAGATCATGGTACACAAAAAAAATAATACAAGTATAAGTAATGTCGGAAATGTCCTGAAAAAAATTGTTACCTCCAGTTTAGATGCGGCCTCAAAAACTGAGGACGTGGTTAAAGAGGTGAAAGAGGCACTAACTGATATTGCTCCTCCTAAAGAATTTATCAGCCAAATTGGTAATCATCTGCGTACCACCAAGGAAGAAATTTTATCTACTATTAGCAGCGCAATAGAAGAGCATCTCAAAAAAATAAATTTTGCTGAAGAATTGCAAACAGAATTACAAAAATTGTTGGCCAACTATGATTTAGAAATTACCGGAACTATTCGTTTCAAAAAACGTGATAAAACTACTGATAACGCTGCTGATAAAAATTCCGATAAAGATGAAAATCAGCGCTAAAAATAAGCACTGATTCCTAAACCCATTCTAGAATTAACTTGATTAGTGCCTTGAGTTTCTCCATTTGGGAACTGTTCACGTATACTGATCGCTTCTACACCCGCTTCGGCATTTAGAGCAAAACCCGATTGAAAATAATACTCTACACCACCACTAACTCCAGGAAAAATTTGTGCTACTCCTGAGGCGACGGCCGCGGCCGATTTTGTCGAACTACTACCATATCCATAATTGCCACCCAAAAATACATATAATCCGGGGAATTCATCTATTGGTGATGGAAAAAAATATCTTATAGCAAAAAGCAAATAATAGCGAGTGCTTGGAGCATCGATGGCAAAAGAGCGCGTAAGCTCTGTCTGGTAACGTCCACCAAATCCCACGTTTAGCCCCTCAATAATTTTACAATAGTAAAGTAACTCTAAATCACTTGCTTCACGCGAAGTTATGTCTTCTGATTTTGCTTCAGAAATTGCGGTGGTTAAACCTCTATCATAAAACCTACGCAAAGTGAGTCAATGTCGCACTCTTTTACGAGTATCATTATCTTCCACTATATGCCGCTGTCGCTCTTTTGCCTCCCACTGCAATTTCTTTTTATACTCAGAATAATTATCAGGATCTAGCATCCAAACCTTTTCTAAAGCATTATTAAAGGTTACTACTTGATCTTTAGCAAACGGCACACTTGCTGCAGGTTCCAAAATTCTCCATAAGGAATAATTTTCAGAAACGCTCATTAGGCGAGCAACTACACTGACATTGTTATTGGTAAAAGTTCCTTCAACCCCTACTTGCTCCAATCCATTATCCTCTCCTAACTGCAAATAAAATTCTTTTTGGTCATCAGAAATACCCAATATTTTTACTAGGTTATACGCGTAGGCGCAGTGAACAAAACCAGTAAGGCCAGTAATGTGGCCAGTAATGAAAATAATAAAAATAGAGATGCTAACAAGTAACGTCCGGCGCAAGTATGGTAGACTGAGGCTGCGGAGTGAGCGGTGAAGGCGATATAACATAATGACCCTCAACTTAGACTCTTAACTTAGACCCTTAACTTATTGCAGAATTTAAGGATTTACTATAATAGTACAATAACAATAATAATAAGCAAGGAGAGAACAAATGAAAGGAAATGAAAAACTTATCGAGTCACTCAACTCTTTGTTGGCCGATGAACTTACCGCTATTAATCAGTACATGGTTCACTCTGAAATGGCCGCAAATTGGGGTTATCAAAAACTTCATCACCACTTCGAAAAGAGAGCAGTCGACGAAATGAAGCATGCTGAAAAATTAATCGCCAGAATTCTCTTTTTAGAAGGTCTGCCCGTTGTTAGTAATCTTCGGAAAATTCATATCGGCAGTGATGTTCCTAAACAAATCACCAATGACCACGCTGCCGAAAAAGACGCCATCGTTGCCTACAACAATGCAATTAAATTGGCAGGGGATGTAGGTGATTTTGCTACTAGAGAAATTTTAGAAGAAATTTTAAAAGACGAAGATCGACACCTCGACGATATCGAGGCACTACAAGACCAAATCTCCCAAATGTCCGTGCAAATTTTTCTTTCTACTCAATTGTAGATACTACTATAGATACTACTGTAAGACGGTCGTTACATTAACGCTAACGCTGTTTAAATATTCTTCAGCTTCCTCGATGAAATGATTTTTACGCTTAATTACCAATCGCATCTGCGCTTTACTCAAGAATCCCCCTAACGCATTATAAAAATCCTGAGCGGTAAGACTTTTTAATCTCTGATAAATTTTAAGCTCTGGCATATGCTCTTTGATGCGACCATTACAAAGATGCATATGCGCCTTGCCATTAAGATAGTGGTACCAATCAGCAGTACGAAAACACCAACCATGATCAATGGCCACCACTCTCCCAGTATCATTCATAAATAAATAATTACCCGGATTGTCCATCCTATCCCATCCCCTAACCAGATAATCAAAAAAACGCAGCTTAGCAGGAACAACTTGCTTTTCTGGTGGCAACTTTTTTGCGACAGTAGCATTACTCATAAAGTATTGCAGTGACCCTACCGTTCCATCATCAAGGACACGCTTTACTGTCATTGGAACAATATTCAGGCCAAGCAGCTGGTCATACAAATACGCAGCAATCTCCGCCCTGTAATCAGAGCTAACATTAAAAAAATTATAAGGCTTAAAAACCGCCCGAAATTCAGTGTTTTTTTCGCCCACAATAGTGAGCAATAATGTCTCATTTTTACCACCACCAAGATTTTTACTTTGTATAACTTTCCCCCGTTCCATCATTTCTTGCAACTTAACCTTGGCCACTTCTGCACTACTACGATCTCCCTTCTCATCGTAGGCCCACAACGCCTCTTGATAATGCCCACTCTCCCATACTTCTGCGGTGGCCGGGACGGCGACCGGGGCGACCACGGCGGCAGGTGCGGCGTAACCCATGGACTGTAGCGTTAAAAAAAATGACATTGAGATCACTAGAAAAAAAGATAAAAACAACTTTTTCATCGGCACCTCATTTTGATTAGTAAATAAAAAATAATCGCAATAACCAACACCAACACCAACACCAACACCAAAGATAGGCAATAAACGGACGCGATTTTATCAAACAACTGCAAATTTACTAAAAAATGTTTTAAAAGTTAGATACTAATAATGACAACTATAAAAAATTGCCACCAGTGGTCGGCAAAAATAGACAGAAGTAGAAATAGATGCGCTCAAAACTGGCCCAAGACTCGCTCAAGACTCGCTCTCAAGAAGAATTACCTGATAAAATAATTTTGTCTCAACAATTAACATCACTGCGCTGGATAAAATCAATAACAGACCCAATAAAAAAATAGTGATAAAAACAGGCCCTAGATTCAGGACACCAAAAACGTTAAACGCGTTAAAAAAAATCATTACTGAGGTACACGTAAAACAGACAATCCCTCCGTAGCAACAGATTATTGACCTCTTAACCAGACTAGCACGTCTAATTAACCTAGAAACCTGTGCTTCTAAATTGGTTAATCTTGATTCTTCAGACAGCGTACGTGGAATTTTTTCCATCAAAACCCGTTTTTCTTGATTCAACACTCGAAAACGGGAGGCCAAATTCGAAAATTTATTATTAAAACCAAGTAACAACAACGCTGAGCTGGATACCATGATAGCAGGGGAAAGTACGTACTGAATTAAACTAACCAAATGCGATACATCTACACCCATACAAACCTCCTAGAATAATGCCAATTACAATTTACTCGTAACAATTTACTCATAACAAATTATTCATAACAAATTACTCGTACTTTTTCCGCATAGACAGCTTGATTTAATTTACATCCCTTACTCCGGGATAAAAACCAATAAATGAAGACGGATATAATAGTTGTACACAAAAATCAAATTCTGATAGAATCATTGTGTATTGCTTTTTATATTTTTTTGTGCATTGTTTTGTGTATAGTTCTGTGTATTATTCTTAGCTCTTATCAGGATTTAAAACATGAGACTCCCTGTCGGATATAGTGATTTTAAAGAAATCATCGATCAGAAGTTTGATTTTGTTGATAAAAGCTTATTTATTAAAGAGTTTCTCGATGATACTTCCACAAAGGTCGCAGTAATTACTCGTCCCCGTAGATTTGGAAAAACTTTAAACCTATCCATGCTCCGATATTTCTTGGCCGCCGAAGTTAATGGCGAATCAACGAAAGGACTGTTCAGCAATCTTAAGATTGCCCATTGCGGTAACGATGTGAATGGGGGCAACTATATATCGCACCAAGGGCAATGTCCGGTTATAAAATAAAATTTTAAGGATGTTAAATATGGCATTTCCAAAACCAGAAAAAACATATTCATACGCAGACTATCTTACATGGGACGAATCCGAAAGATGGGAAATTATTGGTGGAATTCCTTATATGCAAGCAGCACCATCAACAAAGCACCAAGAAGTATTAATGGAAATATCACGACAAATATCAAATTATTTATCCGGAAAATCATGCAAAGTATATCCTGCGCCGTTCTGTGTAAGGTTAGATCTTGATGAAAATGACAATAATGTTAAAAATGTTGTTGAACCCGACATAACTATTGCTTGTGATAAATCTAAGATAGATGATAAAGGCCACAAAGGTGCCCCCGATATGATAGTTGAAATATTATCACCTTCCTCTGGCCGAAATGACAAAGTTTTAAAATTTAACAAATATGAACAAGCTGGGGTAAAAGAATATTGGATTGTAGAACCAAATGAAAAAATTGTAAGTGTTTTTATTTTGCAAACTAATGGAAAGTATGGAAGACCTGATATGTTTGTCGAAACTGATAAAATAAAAATATCTATTTTTGATAATTTTGAAATAGACTTAAAACTTGTGTTCAGCGAATAGAAAAAAAATGCGCCATAAGACCATCCTCAGTATAAACTTAAGGTACAGGTTGACGAGGTGCTCGACGAGGCACACCTTCCGGTGGAACAGGCTCCTTAGGATATATAAGATCCTTCAGCGTTTTTACTATCGAGGGGTGATCGTGACCAAATGTCGAAACACTTAGAGCGCTCTCAAAAGCCCTGAGGCTTTGGTCTTGTGTTGCTCTAAGTGGTCCCAGTAGCCCTATTACTGCATCGTAATCATTATGAGACAGGATCCAGTGCAAAGTGATCGCCACTTTTGCAGGAATCATTCCAAATGTTTTTGCCGCAACAACTGAATAAAAAACGTTGTTATCTTCGTTGTTGCCACTGAAAATCAGTTCTCCACGGAATTCACCGGGATGGGCATCAGGAACAAGTACAACTTTTGGTGATCCGTAGTTATGAATATCATTATTCAATTTAGTCATCATATAGTTAGCTGTAGTCAACTGAGGCAGCACGGCGTCTCTTATCTCAGTCACTTTGGTTCCATCACCATCGCGAACTAGATCTGTGAAGCGATCTTCTTGATCAAGCAAATTTTGTGGCACAAATACGCCCATAGAAACCTCAATATTTCCTTCTGTCCGAATATTTCCATTTGGTGTCACAAAAGCAGCAGGCGAAAGTATATGTCCTGCCGGATCGCTTTTTTCCTGAACGATAAAATAAATACCAACAGTTGTATTCCTGAAATGATTCTCGGGTAATCTCTTCACTACTTTTATAACTTTTTCAGGAAATTGAGTACCAAACACATTTGTTGGAAATTTCACAACAATTCCTGCATTCACAGCATCTTGACGACGTGCTTCACTATCTTCACGAACAACCACTGGCACCTTTGGGATATCTTCATTCTGTAACCTAGTGACCACGGGTCGGTCATTAATTTCCAGCACAAAATGCGGTAAGGCCTTCCCTGGACTGGGTCCATCCTCTTTGATAGTTAACTTAAAACCGAAATCTTTTCCATTTGCCATCAATGTCTTGTTGTTAACAAATAGATTCATGTCCTCTTTGCGTAGTTCGTATACATCCATGTCACGGTAATAGGCTCCTCGAGGGGATGATTGGTTCCTTTGCTCCTCAGGGGTCCAAGTGATACGATCACGGATACGGTTTACACCGCCACCGAGGAGCTTTTCAATCTTTGTATTAGTGGCACCACGGCCCATTAAGTCACCAAAAATTGGGCCAGCCGGCGCCGCTGCTGTTCCACCCGCCACTGCTGTTCCACCCGCCACTGCTGTTCCACCCGCCACTGGACGGAGGAGTGCACGACCGCCCTGAAGTGCAGCTAAATGCTGCTGCTGTGGGTCTACTGGCGGCGGCGCTTGTTGATCCTGATTAGCGCGACGAAGTGCTTTAGCGGCATTAAGCAACC
>JADGBS010000007.1:41827-42414 GCA_015231325.1 Oligoflexia bacterium
TTCCTGGGGGGGGTGGCGGTGCTGCGACTCCGGGGGGTGGCGGTGCTACCTTTGCTCCCGCTCCTGGAGGTGGCGGTGCTGCGACTCCGTTTGGTGGTGGTGCTCTTTTTGCTACCGGAGGAAGTAGTGGTGCTGCTGCGATTCCTATTGCTGCAGCTGTCGAAGGAGCTGCTGCAATTACTGTTCCTGCAGTTCCCCCTCCTCCCCCTCCAGGCGGCGGTGGTGGTGGCAACGTTGCTATCACTGTGTTTGCATCGGCGAGGTTTTTACTCAAAATCTTGATCTCAGTTTCTAGTTTTTGGGTCTTATCTTTTTTCTCGATTAATTTATTATTGAGATCCATCACTTCTGCATCTTTATTTTTAAGCAGGCCATCTTGATCGGCCAGTTTTATCTCTATTTCATTAATTTCAGACTTCAGATTGTTAAGTTCCGCTTCCTTCGCTTTGATATCTTCTAGCAGTGGTGGCCTGTTGTCATCTGTATCAGTTGCGGAACTTTGCGGCGATGATAGGCCTGATGGGCCACCACCACCTCCTCCTCCTCCACATGCGGTCAGAAGCAACACCACTAAAAACATAACTGAT
>JADGBS010000080.1:0-1391 GCA_015231325.1 Oligoflexia bacterium
TTGGTCGACTAATTCTTTGCATTTAAAACCTCGATCGGCATCTTCGCAGAAATTTTTTTCTAGATCAGTAGGGTCGCACTCTTCTCCACGCTTCACTGGAGAGACACATATTTTCTTTTCTAAACAAAACCCTGTAGGATCACAAAAACCACTTTTGCATTCTCTATCTGCTTTACAGCTGTTGTTGTGTTCTACTTTTGCGTTTTTGTCACTTACATGAATGTTAAGACATTTAGAATTACTAACTGCACAATGAATATCTTGCAAGCACGGATCTCCGGCGGAAGATGATCGATCGAGGTTTTAAATGCAAAGAATTAGTCGACCAAACTAAACGTCGTTATGGATCATGTGGCGTGGTCGGTCAGAAATGTTCTAGCGACAATGAGTGTTGCGACAATTATTGCAAAAAAACAGATGCAGGTAAAATTTGCACAACAAAATATATCTGTACCGATTGCATAGAGGTAGGCGGCGAATATACCAACGAATCGCAGTGCTGTCCATATCTTTTCCCTGATAACACTAACGGAAAAAAATGTCTTCCTGATGATCCCGCCATTTTAAATGGATTGAGTTCCGTTTTTAAAAATATTTTTAGGAAATTATTAGTGCCACTTATCAGTGAAGCACATGCAGCACAACCAGTAACGACATCTAAAAGTAAAAGTGCGAAAGACATATCAACAGATTATAAAAATTGCCCCTCCGAAAAATTCAAAAACGTCACTGATACAACGATAGATGATTACCAAAAATTGGCCGATGGTGTCGCTGCAAGCTTAAACACATTAATCAGAGTAGAACATTTTTTTTGGGCGTTCAATTTTATAAATAACAAGCTATATTCATCATCCACATCATCCACATCATCCACGTCTTTTTCGGATACTACCGCTCTTAAATTAAGAACCAAACATAGAGTTTTAGCAAAGATGGGAGATGAATCATTTCAATTGATTTCAAATATTACTGATATATTAAAAGAATTATATATTAATTATCTATTTATGAAGGATTGTAGTTCTCCTGCAAGTAAAGAAAGTAGCGTTATCGATGAAACTAAAACTGTTGCTGGTGAGGCAATCGCGTGGGTAAGATTGCTCAAATCATTGGTAGTTTTGAACATTTTGACTATCGAACCTAATCTAAACGATAAAACGCAGAAATCACTTAGTGATGAGCTTACCCGTCAAGGTTCACATCTATCTAACGCATTTTCAAAGGCAGAGGAGCTCATCAAACCTTGCCCAACCCCTAAGCATTTAGAAACAATTTCACCGGATGAAGAAGCACTTTGTAACGTATCGAAAAAATATCGCAGTAACTTAGCTTCTATTCGTAACTCGTTAGAAACAATTTCATCAAAATTGGTTTCAAAGCAGGTATCC
>JADGBS010000080.1:1414-11093 GCA_015231325.1 Oligoflexia bacterium
TAGGTAAACAAAAAGCTCCCGCAGGAGACTTGTTAGCAATCGCCACTCCGGCGCAGACCTCCTTTACCGCCATTGAAACAGCTATCGTGGGACAGACATTTGTGCGTCAAACACCTGAACCCGAACTCGATTTTATGGAATGGGATAATCGACAGGACCCATTCGATTGTGCCACTCACGGATGGTATATAACTAATTGTCATACCTTATCGGCAGATACCCTAAACCAATATGATCTAGATAAAAATCTTAGTAACCTTTTAAGAACAAAAGCAACAGCTTTCACCGGTGCTGATGGACAATCGATAGATTATGATTTATTCACAGACCTGCACTGTCATCATGAAACAAGAACTATTCGCGGATTTCTCAAAAGAACCCAAGACGACTGGTCGTCCAAATTAAAAGGTAATGGTTTTAATGAATTGGCCGATCAAATGGGAAAAATGGCCGGTGATAAGACAATTATTCCCTTTAGTGAAATCAGAGACAAAGACAGCGAAGCAAATGTCGCACTTACTTGTTATAATCGCAATCGATCCCCAGATGGTGGTAACAACGACCAGAGTAATTCTTTAAAATTGAATAGCTGCAATCGTACCCTTACCGGAAAAAACGGCTCAAGTCTAGATAACAACTCTGGCGACAATGTCACTAACACTGGTGAAAATTACTGCTATGGTTGTGGTTCCCAGAACGACTTCGTTTGTGCCTGCGCCGTTTCCCATAAGGAATGTGGAGACGATGTAGGCTGGGCATATGGAAATCCTAGATGCGCAGCAAACGACAACTCCACCTGTACCCTGGAAAGCCTAAGAGCACAAGTCAGAACGTATAAGGCCTGTTTCAAAGAAAATCCATATTGTAATAACAAAAGGATTCGCTCGCAGGTTTGTTTCGACCATAAAGTTGTTATTGATAGTAATACTACCTTAATAGATCCTCCAATTCCCAGCGACAATTCCAAAGATAATCCTTTTGCCACACAATCACAGAAAACTACATACAGCAGTGCTGCAGAAAATGCCTTTCTCTGGGTGGTAGATAAAAATGAAACATCTGGTGGTCGTCACGCCAAATTATGTGGTACTCCTAAGGTCGACCGAGCTCTCGAAAAATACGATCCATACCAGACTAATTCCGGAGACATAAAAAAATACTTTAAAAAAATGATTGCAGAATATATTACAGAAAAAAATTTTATAATTCCAACGCCTTATCCTGGTACACCTACTCCGGAAGAACAAATTTACGGCACACCTTTTGACACATATGTCTATGAGCAACATTATCTTTACCCCTATAAATCCGATGAATATCCTCAAAAAAATTTGGGGGCCTATTATTCAATTTATGCTGGAGAGTTAACTGAAATTGAAAATATAATCAAAAAATTGCGAGAATTACTGACCAAACAAGAAATGGCATATTCGGAAATGCGCAACAAGTTGAATGGCATGGGGGGTGGTATTTCTGCACTAGAATCTGGTCCCACGCAAAAAATACTCAGGACCAAAGGAACAGAAAGGAGCTTTAGTGATACCGCATCCAAACTTCTCAATTTTGGAACTATATCTGGTCCACCAATAAATGATCCACGAAGTATTCAAGAAAAAGAAACAGATGATCCCTCTAAACAAGGAAGCTCAGCAGCTGGTGGACAAATACAAAAATGGATCGGACATTTTAACTTAATGTCTAGAAAAAGAGTCGATCGCTGGATGGATACGGTCGGCAAAACCAAACGTGGAGAAGATGTACTACTTTCTTATATGCGCAATACCCAAACAGGTCCATGGGCAGAAAATTCCAAAGTTCAAAAACTACTTGCTGACAAGGGACTGGCATCACCAGCGCTTTTGTCCGCACCTTCAAATGCAGGCGCCGTAGACAGCACTAATCTAGACGGAAATCAGGAAGGAATAGGCGAGTCTAATAAAGACAACAAAAAAAGCACATCCTCATCATCTCAGTCGCCAAAACAATTTTCAAATAATGCTAGTAGCGGACCATCTGCACTATCCCCCGATTATAAAGGCCTTTTTTCCAAATCCCCTTCTAATGCAGAAAGAAAACCGGGTGGGTCGGTCGATGTATCTGCTAATGAAAAAGAACTAATCCTCGATACTTTAAAGAGACGCCAAAAAGACTACGCTAACGATGAAAACGATACCCTATTTGAGACAATATCCAAGGCATATCTACGCACAGCATTAAAGCGCCTTTTCGAAAGAAACGAGAAAGATAAGTAAACCCAACGAACTCGGCAAACTATTTTGGATGTGGGTATGATCTGCTACGAAAAATTATTCAACATAAAATGTATCAAATTTATAGTGATCACCTTTTTTTATATTCAAACCGCTTACGCTTATTATCCCTACTACGGGACAGAGATTGCTATACCTTATTTAGTACTGACCAGTGCGGTAATTCCTTTTTTAGGTATTATTCCTGGTTTCATTTTACGCTCAGAGTTAGAAAGATACTTAATAGATAACAAAGTTCAATATTTTCATGTGCTGGATTTATGCAAGTACACTGCTATAATTTTTTTTGCAGGAACATTAAAATCAGTATTGGCCGCGGGTTGGAATAATACCATGTCATGGGGGTTTTTACATTTTGTAGGACTTTCTTATATCTTGCTCGTACTTCTTTCCTTTATTTCAATTTATGTCTTGACTGCAGTATCTATATTAATATTATTCGTCACTCCTTGGGCATTTGCTTACTTTGCCCAATGGATCAATTTAGTTGATGTTCAAACGATGCCATTGCTAATGAAAGATCCTTGTAATTGGTTATTACCTCTAGTCGTCGAAGTATCGATCTTACTGGGAATGATGCGTTGGGTTTTGAAAAAAAAGTTTACTTCCCGAAAAAAAACTATGATAATTATTCCCTTTGTGTCTATTGCTTTTGCGATAGGATTATTCTTTTTCTACAAACTATCCAACGATAATTTTTTTGCATATCAAGTTTTTCTTTTCACCAAGAGTGCTTTTTTCAAATTAAGTGAACATAACTCTTGGCCAATATTTCCTTGGTTCTTCTTGGTTTTTTTCGGATTCATTTGGTTACATCTTTATACAATAACAACAAGTAAGAAGGCATTTAATTTTCTTACCATAATATTTGTATGCTTTGTCGCTATTATTCTATGGAAATTTTACTCTTTTGATAGTTGGCAACATGCGGCCAATATAAGCGTGAATGGCTACAGAAGGTTTCAACAGTTTCTATTCTCCATCTCTGGCCCACTAGATACTCTAATGATTTGCGCACTTTTTTCCTTACTGTTCATGCTTGTAAATTTACTATCGCCTTTAATAAGAAAAAATACTTTCTTGTGTGAAATAATTGATGTTTATAATAGTGGAATATTCGTGGTATATATTTTTATGACCGTCATCATCGACCCATTGATCACCCTATCGCTAAAAATCGATATTGTTAATAAGTCGCTCACTCTAATAGTCGCAACATATCTTTTAATCTGTTATTTCGTTAGCAAAATAGTTCTGGTTTTAAGCAATATTCGAGTGGGACTAGGATGGTCGTCGCCTTCAGGCCAATATATTCCTATTTCGAATCCAGCTTCAACACCGAATCAGTGACCAGTTGTTGCAACTCAACCAATGCATCTGTTGTGGGAATATATTTTACGGCATATGCTTTTGTTGGAAAATTCCAATCAAGCGGCCGCAACGCTTCTTCAATTAGCTTAGTGGCCTGCCCACCCCATCCGTAAGAACCAAAAACAAAACCAATTTTGTTACGAGGTTTTAGTCCCAACATATAGGAAATCATTGCGGCCATCGTTGGAAGCATCTGGTTGTTGAGCGTGGGTGAACCAATAAAAACGTAGCGCGCCTCCATCACTGCCGTTATAATATTCGATATATGGGAGTGGGTAAGGGAATAAGTACTAACTGGCAGGCCCACCGTCTCCAACGCTGATTGAATACTTTTGGCCATCTTCTCAGTGGAACCCCACATAGTATCATAAATAATTACTGCTTGAGGGCGGGACTCGTGGGTCGGGTGTATGTGTGCGTGCTTATGTTCGTATGAGTGTGTTGACCAGCGTTGATAAAGTTCTAATAAGTCTGAAATGTGTTCAGTCAAAATCACCCCATGACTAGGGGCAATCATGTCTATTTCCCAACGCAGGTTTTTAATTGCAGTCAACGCCGCTTGCACATTTTTGTCATAAGGAAGAACAATATTAGCGTAGTATTTAGCGGCCTCTTCTCTAACCACTGCCCATCCCACTTGATAATCGAAGAGGTGCTCCGATGCCAAGTGCTGTCCAAAGGCGTCGTTTGATAGCAACAACTTTGCCTCAGGAACATAGGTAACCATAGAATCTGGCCAATGCACCATGGGAATGGGAGCAAAATTGAGGGTATATTTTCCAAGGGATAGAGAATCCCCCTGTTTCACTACTTTAAAATTTTTTCCGAAATTTTTTTCTGCAAGTGCCGCGAGTGTTGCAAAATGATTTTTAAGACCACTCTCCCCGTTAACGGAAGTCACAATCACCGCATTGGGGGCCAACTCCATCATCCGCGGCAAACCGCCTGAATGATCCATTTCCACGTGATTGCTGACTATATAATCTATTTTGCTGGGATCAATAATGCTGCGGATACGCTCTAACATCTCATCCACTAGGTGGTGTTTTACCGTATCTACTAACGTCACCTTCTCATCAATAATCAAGTAAGCATTATAAGTACTTCCCCTCTCAGTAGAGTAACCATGAAAATTTCTTAAATTCCAATCAATCCCCCCCACCCAAAATATGTTCGGTTTTATCTCTCTGGCCAACATTTTTCAACACGCTCCTAGTCCCGCAAATGCCCGCTGCAGTTATTGCTGCTATTCCTCGCTAAAATCGTCTTTACCAACACCGCAAACTGGACAAACCCAGGTTTCAGGAACGCTCTCCCAAGGAGTACCAGGAGCTACCCCACTATCAGGATCACCTTCTTGCGGATCGTAGACATAACCACAGGCATTACAAACATATTTCTTCATTAGTATGATCTCCGTAGCATAATGTTTTAATTATTAGTTATTCTAGACGTTCTAGACTAAAGACGTACTTCTAACAGCGCCGCTGCCACCAGCGTTTGCACTTTTATTATTACCAATATTGTATTTATCAAGAAAGATCGTAATCGGCGCAGCGATATAGATGGAAGAATAAGTCCCAACAACAATCCCGATGCTCATTGCCAGGAAAAAGTCACTGATAGAAGCCCCTCCCCAGATATACATTGCTATTGACGAAAGAAGGGTTGCTCCTGCAGTCAAAATAGTTCGCGATAAGGTCTCATTTACTGCATTGTTGAAGACTGTTACCATTGGCAGACCAGGGTTCTTGTCCTCATGCTCTCGCACTCGGTCATAGATAACCACGGTATCGTTAACCGAATAACCAATCACCGTCAGAATCGCAGCAACCGTCTGCAAGGAAAACTCCAACCCCAACACACTCCACAATCCCAAAACGAAACTGGCATCGTGCAATGTGGAAACTACCGCACCTGGCGCGTATTTGAAATCGAAGCGCAGGCCAATATAAATCATAATTGCTAACATAGCATAAACCATCGCTTTGAAACCCGCTGCCCGCAACTCTGCTCCCGCCTTCGGCCCAACAATATCTGTTTTGCGGATCTCCACTCCCTGTGCACTAAAGTGCTGCTGCAACGATTCAGAAATTTTTTGCGTCACTTGATTTAAGTTAGATTCCTGCGCGAGCACCTTAACAATAAAACTATGCTCATCCGCGGCCCCAAGTGCTTGAACCGAGGCGTTCGGAAACCCCCGCTCTTTCAATGAAGTACGCAACAAATCAAGATCTATGTCTTTACCGAACTTAATCGTGATCTCAGCACCACCGCGAAAATCAACACCATAATTAAGACCATTCACGGCGATTAAAACATAGGCCGCAACGATCAAAATAATCGACGCTATCCCTGCGGATGAGAAATACTTTGAAAACTGAATACCCAAGTTGTTCTTTATTATCTCTATCATTTACTTGCTCTCCTACTCAAGCTTACACACCAGAGGCCCTACTACTATCCAACTATCCAACAAGCTCTATATACTCAACTCTTTTCCACTAACTCTATTCATATAAAGCTCAAAAAAAACTTTACTCACGTAGAAAGAAGAATAGACCGTCGTAATCAGACCAATCAATACTGTCAGAGCAAAACCCTTAATCGGCCCAGTACCGAAATTTAACAAACACAAAGCAGCGAGGGCGTGGGTCACGTTAGCATCCATAATAGTCCAGAAGGCATGTTGGAAACCCAACTCCACCGCTTTAAAGTTATTCATTCCCTTACGGACCTCTTCACGAATACGCTCATGGACCAAAATATTCGCGTCTACCGCCATCCCAACTGTCAACACAATTCCCGCAACCCCTGGAAGGGTCAACGTCGCATCGAAACTAACCAATATCGCCATAATGAAAAGCACATTTATTAGCAGAGTAAGAACTACGATTAATCCAGAAAATTTATAGTAGGCAATCGCAAAGGCGAACACGGCACCACAAGCAATGAAAGCAGCGATTTTAGCATCCTTAATCGAGTCTTGACCTAAACTTGGACCAACTGCTCTCTGCTCTTCAAGTTCAAGCGGTACCGGCAATGAGCCGGCCTTCAAGACCAAAGAGATATCTTTTGCCTCTTTTAGCGTTTCATTAAAATTCCCATGTCCCAGTGTGATCTGTGCTCGACCACCACCGATGCGATCATTAATGCTCGGGGCAGTGTACACGTTACCGTCAAGCACGACTGCTAAGCGCCTACCTCTATTAGCAGCGGTAAGCTCTTCGAACCGCTTAGCGGCCTGTGTCTTCATAGTCATAGAAACGTAAGGCTGATTCTTTTGCTGGTCGATTTGTACTCCTGCATCCTCGAGGTCGTTACCAACAATATGCACCGTTTTTTCCAGCAGGTAAGGGATCTTCGACTCTACATCGTTAGTGAGACGATTTACTTTCTTTTGAAAAACAATCTCATGCCCCTTTGGCAATTCCTTCTCTAAATATTCGTTAATTTTGTTGGTGTATTCTGAAAAACGAGTACCTTTTTGATAAACAATGCCTGACTTCTCCGCTCTGGCCACCATTCCATTTAGAGATATCTGATTGACGTTGTCATTCACCAAACGAAACTCTAGCTTCGCAGTCTTACCAATCAAATTCTTAGCTCGCTCTAAATCTTTTACCCCCGGCAACTGTACAACAATCCGCTCCTTACCTTGAGAGACAATCTCCGGTTCAGTCACCCCAAACTCATCAATCCGGTTACGAATTACTTCGATAGAGCGGCTAACCGCTTGGTCTTCAATCCGCGACCGCAAGGCCGTAACCAGGCCGTATTTTAAAACCTTTCCCTGTTCGGCAGTGAGTCGCACCACCTCACCAAAATACTCGCGAATCCTTTCTTTTGCCCTTGCAACTTTAGTTTCATCAGCAATGACAACAGTATATTTGGGATCGGTTTTATCGGAAAAATCGGCGTCCCCAGTAGTAGACTCTATCCCTATGTCTTTGAGGGGATATTCGAATTTGCGAATATAACTTTTGATCTCATCCTGATAAACTGTCTTAAAATCTATCCAATAAATCATATAGAGGCCACCTTGGAGGTCGAGTCCAAGATTAACCTTCGATTTTACCGGAAACTTTCCTTCAGGATTAAAATTGAGAACGGTAGGCATCACTAGGACGATAGAGATGACTAGAAACACACTTAAAAGAGAAAATCTGAACCACCAACTACTTTTCATTAGCTCACCCGTTTTTCATAAAATAATTATGGGAAGTCTATGGAAATTTATAATTGTGTCAATTGTATGAAATCAGTGCCGATAAGGCCACATATTTTCTCGCGAAGGTGGTCACTCATTTAGAAGAAGCGGCGGTGGAGGTCGCTGCGCCAACCACTTTCCCCTCGAGCACCTTGCTCGCAAGGCCTCCAATCTGTCCACGTAAAACTTTTACTCGCACACCTTCAGCAACCTCCAAGGTTACCACTTTTTCTGTCAACCCTTGAATGGTCCCGCTCATCCCTGAACGAGGAACCACTTCATCACCCTTGTTAAGAGCAGAGAGCATGGCTTCCTCTTGTTGTGCCTTCTTTTTTTGTGGTCTAATCAACAAAATATAAAACACAAAAAATATTAAGACAAAAGGTAGTAACGATGCGAGGGGAGAAGGAGAATTTGCAGCGGCTCCAGTAGCAGCGCCAGCTGCACCAGCGGCATTGTTGCTAGTGGCAGCATGGTTAGCGGCACCAGGATTAAACAATCCACCAGCGAACAGCTCACTAACTGGCAAGACGCCATTTAATAAAACTATCGAAAAAACCATCTTCACCATCTTTGTCATCTTTGTAGTTGTCGTTGTCATTCTGAACCTCACTAAAGTTTATTGTTATCGCTATTGGTATTGGTATTGCTATTGCTATTGCAACTGATTCCCAATTATCACCTAATTATCACCTGATTATCACCTGAACGTGGCAAGAAAGAATAAAATATTAATGTAAAACAATCAAGTATCTTCTTTCAGATCTGCTGTTCCCCACTTTTTGGAACTTATAAAACTACCTGAAATAACTCTTATAGAATTTATTTAGAAATTCGTCAAACTGATCCGCAAAAATTGCTTGGCGCGCCTTTCGGGTTATTTCTCGATAAAAGCTCAGATTATGATGAGTTAACAACTGCCCCCCAAGATATTCACCACTCATCATTAAATGTCGCAAATAGGCACGAGTATAACGCTGACAGACTTTGCAAGAACAATCTGGATCTAATTTTCCTTGATCAGTGGCATAAATAGCGTTTTTAATGTTGACAGGACCCATAGAGGTCAGGGCCTGCCCGTTGCGGGCATTGCGACATGGAAGCACGCAATCAAACATATCGACCCCGGATTTGATCGCCATCAAAATATCCCATGGTCTCCCTACTCCCATAAGATAACGTGGCCGATCGCTAGGGAAATGTGGAAGCAGGTTTATACATAACTCCTCTCTCTCTTCAGCACGTTCACCTACGGCCAACCCGCCGATGGCCAATCCCGAAATAGGTTGTCGCATTTTTTGTTCTAACTCTAAATGCTCCTCGAGGGAACGCAGCCTCAAATCCAACTCCAGCCCACCTTGCACTATCGCAAAAAAGTGTTGATGCTCCTGAAGCGGTACACTCAAACAGCGCCGTGCCCACCTGCCGGTCAACGCCACGCTCTCCTCCATCGCAGCGCGAGTGCTTGGTAACGCTGGACATTCATCAAATGCCATCACGATATCCGCGCCCAAAGCACGCTGTATCTCCATAACCCCCTCGGGAGTAAGGAAATGTTGAGCACCATCAATATGTGAACGAAAACGAACTCCTTCCTCGGTGATCTTCCGTAGTGAAGACAAAGAATAAATTTGAAATCCCCCAGAGTCGGTGAGTATCGCATGCGGCCAAGAAGTGAAGGCATGCAAACCGCCCTGAGCAGCTATCAATTGATGGCCAGGACGAAGATATAGGTGATAGGTGTTGGCCAAAATAAGCCTAGAATCAATATTCTCAAGCTCGTCTTGAGGCATCGTTTTCACGCTGGCCCTGGTCCCTACTGGCATAA
>JADGBS010000080.1:11151-15408 GCA_015231325.1 Oligoflexia bacterium
CGAGAACAGACCTTTTCTAGAGTAAAAAATTTATTTGCATGCATTTAAAGCAATCTAAACTAAAATGCAAAAAATATGAAGCGAAAATTATAATGTGAATACAACGTACAATAACATACAATAGCACTATTCCACTACGCAATGTTTTTGTGGCACGTCTGGTTGTAGCTGGCGCTGATAAATCCAACTAAAAACCCAGTCAATGGCAATTTTTTTACTTTGTATCCCCACCGGATATGGAGACGGAGAACAAGAAGAGCAAGTTTTCTTCGCGGTGTTAGCATTTTTGCCACAACAACCACCATGTCCATTACTATCAGTACTATCAATCTCATCACTCTTAATGTTGTAATAAGTTTCCCATAATTCACATCGATATAAATCAATAGCAACTGCTCTATTCCCAATACCCAAGTAACTTAGATAATGTTTCAAAAAAAACTTCCATCGTGGATAATTAACAATTCGGGATTCATCGAAGGAGTAAACTCCTTGAAAAACGCTAATGACTTTACTAGTCGTCTCACCAGTCGAATTAGCAAAATACTGCTGCTTCGCCAACAAGGCGCTTTGGTATAGCTTTACTAAACTATGTGGCAAAATCGTTCCAGTTAATGGATAGCTAACAACGAACTCGCCCCTAACGATTTCATCTAAATGTGAGGACCGCTCCGAATCGATAAGATGTAATTGTTCTATCTTGGGAATTTGTTTGAATTTATCTGGATAACTATGAAAATCAAAATCAAATTGCAACAACAATTGATGAGGAATATTCTTTGCAATCAGTACTTCACTCAAATGTACAATTATTTGTGAAAAACTCTCCATTTCATTCATTGCATAATCATCTAAGTACAACAATACCGACAATTTTTCAGGATCATAATGAATCATAATAGTATTCCGTTTGTGTTACATTTTCATTACATTCTTGTTACGTTCTTGTTACTTTTTTGTCACACGTTTATTACGTCTTTGTTACGTCTTTACTAATCATCTAAGTTTTTCTGCACAATTTCATAAACATTTTTCGAAAGATTTTGTTTTAGTAAATACTGCAAATGGCGTTTAATTTTACCTTGCCTACCTTCATCGAATTTTCTCCACTTATTGAAAGCTGCAACGATGCTGGCGGCCATCTGTGGATTATTTTTATCCAATTTCAAAACCATTTCTGCGACAAAATCATAACCGTGACCATTTTCAGCATGTAGCGCTACTGGGTTTTGAATAAAAGTACGGATTAAAGCACGAACACAGTTGGGTATCATAATATCAAATGCCGCATCGCTCAACAACAGCTTCACCCTATCTAAAGTATTAGGAAGTTTAGATGCTGCCTGTACTGCAAACCACTTATTAATTGCATTCTGATCATGCTTCCAGCGTAAATAAAACTCTTCTAACGCACGCACCGTCTGTTCGCTTTCAATGTTAACCAGCTCACTAAGCGCCCCTAATTTGTCTGTCATATTATCTGCTGAGGAAAATTGCCTATAGGCCAAATCCACCCACTCCAGTCGCTGCTCACTATTAGTTTGTGCCAGCAAATAGTGTAAGGATACATTTTTTAACGCTCGTTTGGCCACCGACGGTAGCTCTATGTTATAGGTAGTGCGTTCCAACTCTAGTGCTAAATCCAAGTAACACTTAGAAAAAGTTTGATCATACGTAGACGCAAGAATCTGCTCCATATATTCACGGATATGGTAAACCCCCAGGTAGTCATAACAAGGCAACTCCTCAGCAACTATGGAAACTGCTGGTAGTTGCAAACAAAATGCCTTAAATAACAAATCAATCTTTTCATCTGCCAATAATTGCCCAAAAGCAACGATATACCCAGGATGCAATGACAAATATTTACCCTGCTGGTGGTCAATTAATAGATCTCTGATCAGTTTGCTAGCAAGTTGTTGCCCTGCATCAAAACGATTAAATTCATCAGTATCGTATGCCAATAAAAATAACAAATCCTCAAATTTATATGGGGCATGAATCTTAATTGGTGCTGAAAAGCGACGATTGATCGATGGTATTGGTGCATGCAAAGTAT
Organism: Oligoflexia bacterium; assembly: GCA_015231325.1. Lineage (GTDB taxonomy): Bacteria > Bdellovibrionota > Bacteriovoracia > Bacteriovoracales > Bacteriovoracaceae > JADGAN01. The sequence continues at coordinate 13,211 of JADGBS010000080.1, forward strand.
CATACGACATATCATGCGGCAGATGATAAACAAAAGTATTTTCCTTCTTATCAACTATCAAAACTTCAGATTGCTCACTTTTTATATCACGACCATTTTTATCAAGAAGACCTATTCGTAGAGGAATTAACAGTGGCAATTGTTGATCTCTATCTAACAACAACTGTTTGGTCTTTAAAGTAAAAATTTTATTTTCACTGTCATATCCAAAGTCCACCATTAGTTCCGGAGTTCCCGCGCGTGAATACCAAAGTTTGAATTGAGTTAAATCAGTACCAGATGCCAACTCCATTGCGTGCAAAAAATCATCAGTGGTAACCGCTTTCCCATCATATAGCTCAAAGTACTTGCTAATCCCCTTACGAAAATTGCTAACCCCAATCAACGTTTCAACCATTCTAATAATCTCGGCCCCTTTGTTATAGACTGTAGAAGTATAGAAATTATTAATTTCTATATATGACTCTGGTCTTATTGGATGAGACATAGCGCCGGCATCCTCCGCAAATTGATATAGTCGCAGAAATCGCACATCACTAATCCTCTCGACGGCACGCGAGCCCATATCTGCAGAAAATTCTTGATCACGAAAAACTGTTAAACCCTCCTTAAGGGTCAGCTGAAACCAATCTCTACAAGTAACTCTATTTCCAGTCCAATTATGAAAATATTCATGAGCAACTACTGCTTCGATATTCATGTAATCTGCGTCGGTAGCACTTTGAGGATCAGCGAGTACTAATGCGCTGTTGAAAATGTTTAAACCTTTATTTTCCATTGCACCCATATTGAAGGTACTAACCGCCACAATCATATAGGTATCTAGATCATATTCCAAACCATAAGTATCCTCATCCCACTTCATTGCCTTTTTTAAAGAGGACATTGCATGAAGGCAACGTGACTCATCACCAAGATCACAATAAATCCGTAAATCCACTTTGCGTCCAGATTTTGTAAGATAACTATCCCGTACTAAACCCAAAGATCCAGCAACCAAAGCGAAAAGATATCCTGGTTTCAAAAAAGGATCACGCCAAGTCACAGAGTGATAATCACTACCATTAGAAACTGCGCCACCACTACAAATACTTTCCCGTCTTGCAACTTCGTTGCCGTTAGACAACATAATGGGATACCGTTTTTTATTTGCAATAATCCTGGTCACATACTCGCTCATCACATCCGGACGATCAATAAAAAAGCTTATTTTACGCATTCCCTGAGGCTCATTTTGGGTACAAAAGATATTTCCTGAACGGTACAGACCTTCATATGAAGTATTGCCTACGGGATCAATCTCGACTAATATTTCCAAAACAATGCCACGCTTTTCTAAGTATGTTTCTAAATAATTTTCTGAAAAATTTGCCAGAAAATCTACCGTGGTTAAATCAATAATTAAATTCTTGCTCGTAAGTTTGTAGTCCTTATTTATTAAACGTCTACCGTTAATAGAAATCTTTAATAACCGTGGTCCCTCAGCGTCGAGAACAAGCAGAGGAAATCGTCTATCACTTTTATTTCGGTTTCTATTAAGCTTTATCAGTTGCCTAGAGTGAACTCGAGTATTTCCTTCGTCTTGATCAAATAACTCAAAACATAGATCAATTTTTGGCACTAAATAGGACAGCGGAGCGTAGTCCTTTAAGTAAATACGTGGTGGACCATTTTTATCTTTTTTGCTAGTTGTGGTGGACTGTTTTCGGACGGTCTTCGGACTGGAATTTGAACTAGTCATTTTTTTATTTTTTATTTTTTTATTGTTCACAGAATACCTCCATAATAATGAATTCCCCTATACCAATTTTCCGTTTCAGATAATGACAAAAAAACCAGGCAATTACAAGCGAGTTTTTTTCTCATGTATCAAATTACCAAAATAATAGTCAGATGCAAACCCAAACTGTAGTACACATAACAGTAGATACAAAAAAAATGATTGCATAGAACAAACTAGCGAAAAACGTATTTTTATTGATTAAAAAGTTTATTTCAGTCAATACTGAAATTATCAAACAGAAAAACAGCGTATAATTAGCACTGGCCGTTGCTCCCGTACAGTCAACATTTTTAGCATATGGAACAATGGAACAAAGGTACACAAATGAAAATTATAAAAACAATATCACCATCTCCTTCCGTCCAAATCCTTTTTACACACATTAATAATTTTTTTCATCATCGTTGGAAGACCA
>JADGBS010000081.1 GCA_015231325.1 Oligoflexia bacterium
GATCATTTGGATGTGCACCCCGATTGCGGTTTCGTTTATCACGAAGCAGAAGTATTTGATAGCGATTCGAACCTGACGACGTCACTGTTCAGTAGGGATTACTACAACGCCAAATACATCCCATCCCGGGCTAGCTCGGAACATCTTGTTTCATATGGGCTCTTTTTCAATACCAGTGCATGTGCTTTTCGTCGGCATGATCGTATGTTGGATGCGGTTAATTTGCATTGCTGCGTAGTAAATGATTACTCTTGGCATATTCTAAACTCATTATATCTGGGGGGTAATATAGAACGAATTCCACAGATATATGGCCGTTATAGAGTTCATAGTAGTAGTATCTGTAGCTCAATTCGTACTTCTGAAAAACGACGTAAACAGGCATTGCAAGATATGTTATATGCCTGTGATTTAGCTTTTCAAGCGGGTATGGATGAGAGTGTGATAAGGAAAGGTAAGAGTCATCTATGGTTTTCTACAGCACTATTTTTTCTTCGTGAAAAAAATTGGAATTTGTTTTACGAGTTTATAGTGGCTTCAGTGCAATACGACTGTTTCTTTGATGAAAGGCATCGATTTGCTGTGATTCATAAGGATGAACCAGAACGTGTATTTGCAAGGATATTTGTCACTAATGAATCATGTTGAGACTAGAATGAAACTTTCAATAATTACTGCTACTTACAATAGTGCTTCTACGATAGAGAGATGCTTGACCAGTGTCGCAGAACAGATAGCTCTATCTCAGATAGAGCATATTATTATCGATGGTAGGTCCTCAGATAAAACGCTTACTTTGGTATCTAACTTTCCACATGTAGCGAAAGTGATCTCGGAGGAAGATCATGGGGTTTATGATGCGTTCAATAAAGGATTATCCGCAGCAACAGGAGACCTGATTTACTATCTTGGTTCGGATGATCATCTCAGTGATATCAAAACAATTTACGATATTATTTCAGAGTTTTCAAGACAAAAAGATATGGACTATATAGCTGCCAAGGTTGTAATAAAAGACCCTGTAACAGCGGTTCAATGGGTCTCTCATGGAAAAAAATTATGCCATGGTGAAAATATATTTAATCACCCGCATCATCAAGGTTTTTTCATGAGGCGGAGATTACTGCAAGAATATGGTGGCTTCCCTCGGTCATTCAATATTGCTGCAGATTCGTATATTATGCTGAAAACGATAATTTTGGGTAAAGGGATATTTTCTGACAGAATAGTCTCTCATTTTTATCAAGGAGGGTTAAGTAGTAAAAATGATAATAGCGACTTACTTCATAGGGAAATTAGGATAATTTATGACTTACTTAACTTAGATAAAAATAATAAACAAAAAATGGATATCGCAAACAAGAACATGATGTATATGAAGCAACTTCTTCACTCTCATTTAGAAGAAGAACATGACCTTACGGAGATGAAAGATAAAGTGATTGGTATTTTTGGCACTGGTGTTATGGCTAGCATTGTGTATTTACTACTAGAGAAAGCAGGTGTTACCACCAGCTTTTTTATTACTTCTTTGGGAGGTGAGAGCGATTTTCACGGAAAAAAAGTTTGGTCATTAAGTAAATTCCCTTCTGATGTACAAGTGTTGTTTAATTCTATAGAGGGAGAACATTATGATGAAATTGCACAGCAATTAAATAAAAAGGCTCCAGCCGCACATCTAGTCAAATGGCATGATATCTATTAGATACAATAGTGTGCTTGATATTGAACCTTTGTACTTTAATTCTAGGAATGAATGTTGAAAAAAATAAGAGTCCTTGTATTGGGTGCAGGTGGATTTATCGGAACAAATTTGGTTAATAAAATCATAGAGAATGAAAATTATTTTGCGCTGCAAATAGCAGGTCTCAATGTTACCAAGTTTGTTGCCTGCAAAAAAATAGATTTATTTGCCGGTTATATAACACGAGATTTATTAGATAAATGTAGTTGTCCGGATGTTATATACCATATAGCTGGTGGATCGTCAGTTGCTCTATCTGTCGCTGATCCGGAATATGACTTTAATCTGACGATACCAAATATAAATGTATTGTTGAATAAAATTCGGGCTGACTGGCCGAAATGCCGTCTAGTATATATTTCTAGCGCAGCAGTGTATGGACTCAATGCATCAGATAGCATTAGCGTCAACACTCGATTGAACCCAATGTCTCCCTACGGACTGCACAAGCAACTGGCGGAACAGTTGATCGAGTATTATTCAAAAATGTATGCGTTGAGCGTAGTTATTGTTCGCCCATTTTCTGTCTATGGTGAAGGGTTGAAAAAACAATTATTTTGGGATGTTCTAAATAAAGCTCAGTCTGGAGACTATTCTTATTTTGGGACTGGTGAGGAAAAAAGAGACTGGATTTATGTTCGGGATTTGGTCGATCTTTTACTTGAACTTGGAGTCCGTGATTTTGATTCCTCGCTCAAGATAATTAATGCAGGAACAGGTCATTCTGTGAAAATTAAAGATGCAATCCAAAGAACATTGTATTTAGCAGGCTATAAACAATCACCTCGGTTTTCGAAGAGTGAGAAAATAGGCGATCCAGATGACTTGGTTGCTGCTGCTAAAGAGCAATATGAATATCTTGGCTTTTTCAAAACAAACTTTGATGAAGGTATAGTAAAGTATATTAATTGGTTTAAGGGATTAAAAAAATGAAGCGCGTTGGAATACCAATTATTTTTGATGATGAAATATGGCTAGGTGGACTTAACTATTTTTTAAGCCTATTATCTGCATTGAATTTTAAAAATGTCCAAGATCTTGAATTTTTGGTACTCACAAATAGGCCGGATTTATTTTTTTTAAATTATAAAAAGCACATAAAAATATTGGATTGTCCACTTCTCTCTGATAACTCAAATCGGGTTAGGCGTTTATGCCGGCATTTTTCTACAGATATCCGGTTGGCGCATTACAGTAAAAAGTATAATTTATCATTGATCAGCCACGCTATGCCTGGAAAGCGATTCATGCCCAAAGCGCTTTACTGGATGCCTGATTTTCAGCATTGTCATTTACCACATTTTTTTAGTCAGGCCGAGTTACAGGCTCGGGATGCTAATATTTCTAGAGCTATTGAGCGCTCCGGACATATTTTACTAAGTAGTCATAGTGCAGAAAGGGATTTCAGGACATTTTATCCCCAATATTCCTCTGCCAAAACCTACGTGTTACAGTTTGCTCCACTGATTTATCCAAAGATAAAATCTAGCCAAATATTAGATATGTCAAGCATCTCGTTCAATACGCAATTTTTTTTCTTACCAAACCAGTTTTGGGAACATAAAAACCATCGAGTTGTTATTGAGGCTCTGTCGTTGCTTCCTAAAACATTTAAGGTTGTTTGTACTGGAAATATGACTGACTATCGTAATACCTCTCATATTGGTACTTTGATGCAACTTGTTAAAGATCTAGGTCTAGAGCAGCGTTTTATTATCTTGGGGTTAGTCAGTCGTGAACATATGCTAGAGTTGATGAAGAATGCACTCGCTGTTATTAATCCCTCATTATTTGAGGGGTGGAGCACCACAGTCGAAGAATCAAAATATATGGGTAAGCTCCTCCTTTTGTCTGATCTGGATGTCCATCGAGAACAGAATCCAAAAGATGCTATTTATTTTGACCCCAAGTCACCTAGCGATCTGGCAAAAAAAATGCAAACTGTACAACGAGATTTTAACTCATCCAATGAGCATTTTCGTTATTTAAGTGCTGAAATTATGTATCCCAAAATGGTAAATAAATTTGCTGACAATTATTTATCCATTATTAGATCTGTGATAGATGATTGATTTTAGGTAGCTAGTTACTGCTCACTATCTATTTTCAATGAGTTAACATGTTCAATGTGATATTGGCTTGTTTGATAATATATTAAGAACGATAGTTAAAAGACACTACGATTATAATTTTAGAGGGTTGTACAATGATTAATTCATTAGAAGAAATAAAAAATATTGATGACGGATTGTCATCCAAAATATCAGGGCTAAACCAACGATTGACTGATATGATGGTTCTTCAAGGAAAGGCTCTTGCAGTAGAAAATGATAAGATAGAGAGAGTTAATTCCTTGAGGGATGTTGAGTTTAAAGTTTTTTCTCAATTTGGTGAAGATGGTATTATTCAGTACTTAATAAAAAAAGCAAAAATAAGTCCACATGAGGAAATTTTTGTTGAGTTTGGAGTTCAAAATTATCTTGAATCTAATACTCGCTTTCTTTTATTAAATAACAATTGGAACGGTCTCGTCATTGATGGGGATTTAAAAAACATAAGTTTTATTAAAGAACAATCCTTTTATTGGCGTAATAATTTAACGGCAGTTCATGCATGGATAGATGAAGATAATATAAATAATTTAATTAATGATGTCGGGATTAGTGGTGAAATTGGAATCTTAAGTATAGACATAGATGGGAATGACTATTGGGTTTGGAATAAAATATCCATAGTTAATCCAGTTATAGTTATTATAGAATATAATAGCATATTTGGAAGTGAAAAAACAATCAGCGTTCCTTACTCTAGCTGTTTTTATCGCACTGATGCTCATTACTCAAATTTATATTATGGTGCGTCGATTTCTGCATTGGAACATTTAGGGAAAATAAAGGGATATTCTTTAGTTGGATCAAACAGTGCAGGAAATAACTTATTCTTTATAAGAAATGATCGCTTAGGAGAATTAGACCCGTGCACAGCAAAAGACGCGTATGTTGAGTCAAAAATTAGGGAGTCAAGAAGTAAAGATGGTCAGTTAACATTCTTATCTGGGAGTGATCGGCAAAAGGAAATTGAAGATCTAATAGTTATAGATGTTGTAACTAACACAAGATGTATATTAAAAGATATCTTATAGGACCGATTTTTTTAGAAATGTTTTTTGGTGTGGTGCAATGCGGTAAAATGTTGCTAAGACAGGCGGTATCTACAACCCTTACAAAGGCAGCATCTAATCATGAACGAAAAAAGTATTTTTGATGAGATTTTAGAGAAAATCCCCGCGCCAATTTACTTTCAAGATAATGAGAGAGACCTGTGCGAGGTCGACTATTATGGGACATCACATCTAATCGCAGAGCAGCTAGAGCTCAAAAATTTGCCATTTAGTAATGTCGGCTGGCGACATGGTTGGATGTATGTGCCTCTGAAATATTTACCTCAGCTTACTGTTTGGGGTAAAAGTGATATTAACTATCTAACAGCCAAGGAAGAGCATGCTGCTTTCTTGATGCAACACGGGATAAAAGCAACCGCTGTTGGTATGCCTTTTATTTATGCAAATGCTATTGATGACTCTCTTCGAAGGCGAAACTCTTTGCTCGTAATGCCCCAGCATACGTTGTCATCTGTTCCAAATGTAGGTAATGAAGAGCAATATATCCAAAAAATAGAGAAAATTAGAAATGACTTTGATGTGGTTGTCTTTTGTATCCATCATTCATGTTATGAACATGGAGTTTGGCCGGCGCTTCTTAATAAATATAATTATCCAACGATTGTCGGTGCTAGCGCGAGCCAGATAAATGCCATAACAAGATTGCAGAAAATATTCTCTATATTTGAATTTGTTACCACAAATACAGTAGGGTCGCATTTGCCATATGCTGCTTATTGTGGTTCTAAAGTGTCAATATATGGTCAGTTTTCCGATTTTTCTAATTATAATTTTTCGAATGACCCTTATGCTAAGGCCAATCCAGAGGTAATAAATTTCAACATAAAATATACTAGCGAGCCGTATGTCAGGGCGCTAGTACCCTTTATGTTCTGTGAACATCCTAATGAGGCACCCCAGTCGGTAGCTTGGGCCAAAGACGAACTCGGGGTTGTAAATAAAAAGTCACCTGAAGTAATTGCAGAACTATTGGGGTGGAATGATTGTGACTTACAAAGACGACAAGCATATGCTAATTTACAGCGAAAAATAAATATGCAAGAAGAGATAACCTTACGTTCTATTTTATCGATGCTAGAGCTTGCTCAAAAGTATCGTGAACGTTTTGCTATTTATGGAGCTGGTCATATTGGTGAAATGATATTGAGAGCTCTTTCTATCGCTAATCTAAAACCAGTCTGTATTTTTGATAAACGACATGAGCAAATATCAGAATTGCATGGTGTTGTAGTTAAATGTCCGGATGAAAATAGTATTAGTGGAGTTAATTTGGATCTGATAATCATTGCTTCATTCTCTCATAAAAATGAAATAAAAGAGCATATAGAGTCAATTAATGATTCTGTGTTGGTTTGCCTATTAAGTCAAGATGGTTAATGATAATGCTGGCATTTAAATTCGCAGGCTCAATAAATTTTTCGGAGTGAACATGAAAAAGGTTGCGCTTATAACAGGTATTACAGGTCAAGATGGCTCCTACTTGGCTGAGTTTTTGCTGGAAAAGGGTTATGCAGTTCATGGTATCCAGCGCCGTACATCTTCATCTAATACAGGTCGGATTGATCATATTTATCAAGATCACCATGTGGTAAAATCCAACTTGTTTTTACATTTCGGAGATTTGACTGATACATCAAGCTTGGTGCGGTTAATTCAGGACATTCAGCCAGATGAGATCTATAACCTGGGTGCCCAGTCGCATGTTGGTGTTTCTTTTGAATCAGCAGAATATACGGCAGATGTTGATGCCATTGGTCCCCTGCGTTTGTTAGAGGCTATTCGAATTTGTGGCTTAGAGAGTAAGACCCGTTTTTACCAAGCATCAACATCTGAGCTTTATGGTTTAGTACAGGAGAGCCCTCAGAGGGAAACAACACGTTTCTATCCAAGGTCCCCTTACGCAGTAGCCAAGATGTATGCCTATTGGATTACTGTCAATTATCGAGAATCCTATGGTATCTATGCCTGTAACGGTATCTTGTTCAATCATGAGTCTCCTCGCAGAGGTGAGACCTTTGTAACCCGTAAAATTACCCGAACTATAGCCAATATCGCACAGGGGTTGGAGCCGTGTCTGTATTTGGGAAATATGAATGCTCTACGTGACTGGGGTCATGCTAAAGATTATGTCCGTATGCAGTGGATGATGTTGCAACAGGATCATGCTGAAGATTTCGTGATCGCTACCGGCAAACAGATCTCAGTACGCGAATTTGTTCGCATGTCAGCACGTGAGGTGGGTATAGAACTGCTTTTCTCGGGGGAGGGGATACATGAGGTAGCCACAGTGGTCAAAATTAGAGGGGAGAATGCTCCAGGCATCAAGGCTGGCGATGTAATCGTACGGATTGATCCGCGTTTTTTCCGTCCTTCTGAGGTGGAAACTCTGCTAGGTGATCCTGCCAAAGCAAAGGAAAAACTTGGCTGGGTACCGGAGATTACAGTCGAAGAAATGTGTGCCGAAATGGTAGCCGCTGATCTTGACAGAGCCAAGCAGTATACGCTGCTCAAGGCTAATGGTTTTGATGTTGCATTGCCGCTGGAGAATTGAGTACATGTTTAAGAAACGCGTTTTTGTTGCTGGCCATCAAGGGATGGTAGGGTCTGCCATCTACCGCCAACTGGCTAGCCGTGATGATGTGGATCTGGTGGTGCGAACTCGCCATGAGCTGGATCTAACCCGTCAGGATGCCGTTGAGCGTTTTTTTGCCAGCGAGGCGATCGACGAAGTGTATTTGGCTGCCGCTAAGGTTGGTGGTATTCATGCTAATAACACCTATCCTGCTGAGTTTATTTACGAGAATTTAGTGATTGAATGTAATGTTATCAATGCAGCACACCGGTCAGGTGTACAGAGGTTGTTATTTCTTGGTTCTTCTTGTATCTACCCTAAACTTGCGAAACAGCCGATGGACGAGTCGGCACTTTTGACTGGAACGCTAGAGGAAACAAATGAACCTTATGCGATATCCAAGATTGCCGGGATCAAATTGTGTGAATCCTATAATCGTCAATATGGGCGTGACTATCGTTGTGTGATGCCAACTAACTTGTATGGTGAAAATGACAACTTTCATCCTGAAAACTCTCATGTTATCCCAGCCCTTATGCGCCGCTTACATGGAGCTAAACAGAGAGGTGATGACGAGGTGGTAGTATGGGGTACTGGCAAGCCTTTACGCGAGTTTCTGCATGTGGATGATATGGCTGCCGCAAGTGTGTACGTGATGGAGCTAAATTCGGAGATCTACCAAGCCTATATCCAACCTATGCGTTCCCATATAAATGTAGGTACAGGTATAGATTGCTCTATTCATGAGATCGCCGAAACGATTGCAGAGGTGGTTGGGTTTGTAGGAAAGATAGTTTTCGATATAAAAAGATCCGATGGCACTCCCCGCAAGCTAATGGATGTTACCAGACTGGCGCAACTTGGTTGGTGTCATACTATCGGACTGAAAGAAGGGCTAGCGATAACCTATCGTTGGTTTCTGGAGCACCAAGATGATTTTCGTGAGTAAGCAAAACAATTTACTAGATTGATGTATTTCTAATAAGTTATTGATGATAATATATCTTGTGTTTTTCGAGATATCCTAAATGTACCTCGAAATAATGATTGTTACTCGAACAAGATGTTAATAGTTAGACCCAATGAGATAGAGTTGTGCCAGGCCGATAAATGGGAAAAAACCTCAGTTGTCTGAGACTTTCCCCTATTGCTGCTGAGCAATCTGGCTTGATCATATCTTAATATGTCCTGTTTATTTAATTCCAGCATGTATTTCTATATAGTAGCCTTCTCGGATAAGATAGTGCAGCTTCTTACGTAGTTCAGAGGCATGCTTTTTATAGATCGTAGCCTGCAGTTTTCACAGTTCAGACAGTAATATAGAGGGGATGCGTTATTGATGGATCCTCATGTTCATCAGCATACCAAAGATTGTTTTATGGAAAGGATATAGCTTAATGTTATTACCAGTCATTTTGGCAGGGGGAGTTGGCACTCGTTTGTGGCCCTTATCACGAACTCTATTTCCAAAGCAATTTTTGTCGCTCAATAGTGATGACACAATGCTGCAAGAGACTCTACTGCGTATTGCGCAGCTTGAGCATCAACCAGCATTTATTATTTGTAATCAGGAATATCGTTTCATTGTGGCCGAGCAGTTGCGCAAAGCTAATTTGCCTTGTTGTGGTATTGCACTTGAACCAGTTGGGCGAAATACGGCGCCAGCCGTTACTATTGCAGCTCTATATTCTCGTGCCAAAGGAGAGGATCCTCTGTTACTGGTGCTAGCTGCCGATCATGTGATTCAGCATCCAGACAAGTTTTGTAATGTTGTGCGTTCGGCTATTCCCCTAGCTGAACAAGGAAAATTAGTTACCTTCGGAATTGTGCCCACATCACCCGAAACTGGTTATGGCTATGTGCTGCGTGGAGAGTCTGCGGGAGGGGGGGCATCTACGGTGTTAGCATTTGTTGAAAAGCCATCCTTGGATGTAGCGGAGGAGTATTTGGCTGACGGACGTTATCTTTGGAACAGTGGCATGTTTTTATTTAAGGCGTCAGCTTATCTAAAGGAGCTTGAACAATTTTGCCCACAGATGGTACAAGCTTGTCAGCAATCCTTGATGCTCGCCAAGAATGACTTGGAGTTTATTCGGCTGGATGCGGATGCTTTTCATGCCTGTATAGACGATTCCATAGACTATGCTGTAATGGAAAAGACCAAGAATGCAGTTGTAATGCCGCTCGATGCTTGCTGGAGTGATGTGGGATCCTGGTCCTCACTATGGGAGATTAGTGCTAAAGATGAGCATAACAATGTACTGCGTGGTGATGTTTTAACAGAAGCGACTCGAAATTGTCTAATTTATTCCCAACATCGCTTGACAACTACAGTTGGTGTAGAAAATTTAGTGGTGGTTGAGACCAAGGATGCAGTACTGGTTGCCCATAAAGATAGAGTGCAAGATGTGAAAGGAATAGTATCCCAACTTAGACAGTCTAATCGTTCGGAACAACTTCATCACCGAGAAGTATTTCGTCCTTGGGGCAGTCATGATGCTATTGCTGATGGTCTACGCTATCACGTCAAGCAGGTGATGGTTAAGCCAGGTCATAAGACTGCAATACAAATTCATTATCATCGCGCAGAGCATTGGGTTATTGTGTCTGGGACTGCGAGAGTTACGCGCGGAGATGAATCATTCATTATGTCTGAAAATGAGTCTACCTACATTCCAGTCGGTGTGGCACATGCTATTGAAAATCCTGGCAAGATTCCATTGGAGATAATTGAAGTGAGAACTGGAATATATATATCAGAAGATGATATCGTCAGGCTTTCATCTGAAGGTTTGGAATATTAAAAATATCTATCATTACTCTGGGGGATCAATTTTTAGCATTGTTAATTCATCCGGAAAAATGAAAGGTAATGTCTACTAAGTATTGGTTAGTTCTAGCACTGATGTGGTTTATGTTGAAGCAGAGGTGTTAAGCTAATGCCATGTGTTATGCTATTTGACCTTACGTTTTGTATTCTATCGGCGGAGTAATTAATCCCATGAGCTATTACAAATCTTGTGGAAAACAGATTTTTAATACAAAGCAGATTATTTTTGACAGTGGGATTGTTTTTGGAACGAGCGGTGCTCGTGGGTTAGCTAGTGAATTTACTCCAGCCGTATGTGCTGCCTTTTGTCATGCCTTTGTCAGTTTGATACGGCGGGATAGCCCGGTTAATCATGTGGCGCTGGCTATTGATAATCGTCCAAGTAGTTATTTTATGGCGCAAGCTTGTGCGGCTGCGTTACTCCAGGCTGGAGTTGAACCAATTTATTATGGTGTTATACCTACGCCAGCGCTGGCTTATCAAGCTATGCAAGATAATATACCATGTATCATGGTAACCGGTAGTCATATTCCGTTTGATCGTAACGGTCTCAAATTTTATCGCCAGCATGGTGAAATAAGCAAGGTAGATGAACAGGAAATGCTAGCGGTAGATATGCAGTTTCCTTTATTCATAGAGTTCCCCAAGTTGGTCGTCAGCCCCCGAGCGGCGATCAATTATTGTAGGCGTTATAGTTCCTTGTTCTCAGCAGATCAACTAGCAGGAAAGCGTATTGGAATTTATGAACATTCGAGTGCCGGCCGGGACCTTTATGCCCAGATCTTTGAATCTCTAGGTGCTGAGGTTGTACGTTTAGACCGCAGTGATAAATTTGTACCTATAGATACTGAAGCTGTTGCAGAGGAAGACAAAATAAAGGCCCGCCGTTGGTCTTGTGAGTATAACTTAGATGCCATATTTTCAACTGACGGCGATGGTGATCGGCCTCTCGTAGCGGATGAAAATGGTGAATGGTTACGAGGTGATATTCTGGGGGTTTTATGTGCGGATGCACTGGGTATTGAAGCACTAGCAATCCCGATAAGTAGTAACACTGCAGTTATTAGTTGCAGGCGTTTTACCAAGGTGGTGTTAACGCGGATAGGTTCACCTTATGTGATTGCTGAATTTCATGAGTTATCAAAAAAATATAAAAAAATTGCTGGGTTTGAGGCCAATGGTGGTTTTTTACTTGGGAGTGATATTGATCTTAACGGCAAGCAGCTTACTGCTTTGTCGACTCGTGATGCAGTTTTGCCATTTCTTATGTTGTTGGTCGCAGCAGGTATGAATAATATTTCATTATTAGTGTCTGCGCTGCCACAACGTTTTACTTATTCAGACAGAATTAAAGATTTTCCAATGGAGCGTAGTCAAAAGGTTTTATTATTAGCGACGGGTGATCCTATTGCTTTTCTTGATTCATTAGGTCTGGCTGATATTAACTTGAGTCGTATAGACATGACAGATGGCCTGCGCTTAGAATTAGAAGATGGTCGAATTGTCCATTTACGACCATCTGGTAATGCCCCAGAGTTACGCTGTTATGCAGAAGCAGATGATGTAAATACCGCACATGAATTAGTGTCGCTTGTATTGGGGAAGTTAGAGGAAATGATATTTAATGACCAATTTAATTAATTTTAAACTATAGTATTTGCTCTGCATGTTCGTGTTTTTTAACTTTCTGCTAGAATGTATTGATGTCAGTTAGCAGAGTATAATTAAATGTTTTTTAAATGACCTTGGACTATAAGTTACATGGTTTTAATGTGGTGTGCAAAATTGCAATATGTTTTTTTGCTGTGACAACATTAGTCCTGGAAATAATGGCAATGTCATACACCCTTTGTAAAATAAATCGGCATTATCTACGGAAGTCGCGACCCCTTTTTGGTACCAAGGCTGTTTATAGATCGGCATATAGTGGACATTGGCACCTACACCATTCTCGCGTAGTCGCTGGAAGACCTCTTGGCGATGCTCTGGAGCAACATGGTGCACATAGAGATGAAAGGCGCTGCGCCGTTCTGGGCTGAAGTAACGGGGCAAGAGTTCAGGGGCCAGCGCTTCAAAGTAACGACGGGCAATCTCACTGCGCTTGGCGATCCAGGCGTCAAGATTGCTCATCTGGCTCAGCCCCAGCGCCGCCTGGATATCTGTCATCCGGTAATTGAAACCCAGCATCTGTTGCTCGTAGTACCAGGGGCCGTCCGGTTCGTTGATGAAATCTTCCGGTTCACGGGTGATACCGTGGCTGCGCAGCATGCGCATGGTTTTGGCCAATGCTGGGTCATTGGTCATGGCCATGCCGCCTTCGCCGGTGGTGATGATTTTCACCGGATGGAAGCTGAAGACTGTGATGTCGCTGTAGCGGCCATTGCCGGTCGGTTCACCATGATAGCGGGCGCCGAGGGCGTGGCAGGCATCTTCTATAATACGAAAACCGTACTCCTGGCCCAGACGGTGGATCTCTTTCATATCGCAGGGCAAGCCCGCGAAGTGCACCGGAATCACTACCTTGGGCAGGCGTCCTTCCGCCTTGGCGACAATCAGTTTGCGCCCCAGCTCCAGTGCGCACATGTTGCCGGTATCCGGCTCTATGTCGACGAAGTCAACCTGAGCACCGCAATAAAGTGCGCAGTTCGCCGAAGCTACAAAGCTGAGGGGGGAGGTCCAGACCCAGTCCCCTGGGCCGACACCCAGAGCCAGACAAGCGATGTGCAGAGCGGCCGTACCCGAGTTCACGGCGACGCCAAAGCGTGCGCCACAGTAATCGGCGACTGCTTGCTCGAAGCGAGGAACGACTGGGCCCTGAGTCAGGAAATCGGACCTAAGCACCTCGACCACGGCTTCGATATCCGCCTCGCTGATCGATTGTCTGCCGTACGGGATCATTCCATTACCACCTTGTCATTCAACTCTTTTAGCTGGGCTACCGTCAGGAAGTCGCTGTTGTTGCGGGAGTTATATTCGAAACCCTGTTCGACCATGAGACCCTTCTCGCCCACAGCTGTGACTGAGAAGTCATTGTTGCGATTATTGAAATTGATGGTGGGGCCGATGATGAAGAAGTCGTCGAACTCGAAGGTGTGATAGGAGTCGTCGGAAGGGCACATCACTTCATGCAACTTCTCACCGGGGCGAATACCGATAATTTCCTGGGCCAGCTGGGGCGCCATGGCGGTAGCCAGGTCGGTGATCCGTACCGATGGCAGCTTGGGCACGAAGATCTCGCCGCCCTTCATCCTCGGGAAGTTGTTCATCACAAAATCCACTCCTTGCTGCAGGGTGATCCAGAAACGGGTCATCTCGGCATGGGTGATGGGCAGTGTGCTGGCACCCTGGTCTATTCGTTTTTGGAAGAAGGGCACCACTGAGCCGCGTGAACCTACCACATTGCCATAGCGCACCACCGCGAAGCGGGTCGGATCCTGGCCTGCAATGTTGTTGGCCGCCACGAACAGCTTGTCGGAAGCCAGCTTGGTGGCGCCATACAGGTTGATCGGGTTGGCAGCCTTGTCGGTGGAGAGGGCAATCACCTTCTTGACCTGATTGAGCAAGGCGGCCTGAATGACGTTCTCCGCCCCATGAATGTTGGTCTTGATGCACTCCATGGGGTTGTATTCAGCAGCGGGGACCTGCTTGAGCGCGGCCGCGTGCACGACGTAATCGACGCCGCGCATCGCCATGTTCAGCCGGTTGGCATCTCTCACATCCCCGATGAAATAGCGCATGCAGGGGTCGTTGAACACCTGTTGCATCTCGAACTGCTTAAGTTCGTCGCGGGAGTAGATGATGAGTCGCTTCGGCTTGTAGCGTTCCAGTACTGTCTTGACCAGCATCTTGCCAAACGAGCCAGTGCCGCCGGTAATCAATAGGGTTTTATTGTCGAACATGACGGATTCTCGCTAGTGATGCCAAGAGGCAAGCAATATATGTGCCTGGAACCAGTTTAGCCGAAAAGGGCTGGAAGCAGTTTTGTATGATGCCAGTTTTATTCCACTATGAGTGAAGTAACTAGATGATTCATAGAGAAATCCAACCCAGCTCAAACAACTTTATGCGATCTCTGATGCTTTAACAAAAAGCGGAACATCCGGTTCCGCTTTTTTGACGCTTAGCTGGAGAGCAGCACTCTGGCCGAGTTGGCGGGTATGGTCACTTGTACCTGTCCCTGTACCACTTCGTACTTGTCACCGTTGAAGGCATCGGTGAAGCGGCTGGCTGGGCTGGCGGTCTGCCACAACGGCAGGCTGATGGTGCGCGGCTCGGTCGGATGACGGTTGCAGGCGACCACAACTTGATCGCTTTGCAGGGTTCGAGCGAACACATAGCTGTGAGGGCCGGCATAAAGGGTCTGGATATCGCCACGGCGCAGAGCAGGCCGCTGCTTGCGGATCTGGATCAGCCGGCGGTAGTGATCGTGCAGCACGTGGTCCCAGGCCGTGGTCTCCCACGGGAAGCAGCGGCGGCAATCCGGGTCCTTGCCACCGGAGAGGCCGACTTCGTCGCCGTAGTAGATGGATGGCACGCCGATATAGGTGAGCAGCAGGGTGGCGGCCAGCTGCATCCGCTGCTTGTCCTCTCCCAGCAGATGGAGAAGGCGGGCGGTATCGTGGCTGTCCAGCAGGTTGAACTGGGCCAGCTGGTTCTTGAACGGGATATGAGCTCGTGCCAGCTTGAGCCAGCTGTCCAGCTCCTCGGCGCTGATCTTGATGGGGTGATAGGCAATGTCCTGCCCGGCCAGGAAGGCGCGGATCGGGTGGGCGAAACCATAGTAGTTCATGGCGCCATCCTCCTGATCCCCCTGCAGCCACTGGCTTGCCTCGAAGAAGTGCTCGCCGAGCACATAGGCATCCGGGTTTTCCTGCTTCACGGCGCCGCGAATGGCACGGACATGGCCGCGA
>JADGBS010000082.1:0-10860 GCA_015231325.1 Oligoflexia bacterium
TGAAGGGAGAAATCATTTACTTGAGTGTAAAAATATCGTTGAACTTGATAGTTTTTTAACACCTTTGGTGTAAATTATAATAAAGTTAGGCTCATGTGGGTCTATAAACTTTTTACACTGACCCGTACTGGTTTGGGAGAAATAAATCATGCCAAACAAAAAGATTGTCAAGAAAGGTAAGCATATTGCTAATTCGGCCACCAATAGGGGCGACAAAGGGTGCGATAGAGAGAATAAAAAATCTGCACCAGCAGCGTCGTCGTCTCATCAGTCGTCTCATCAGTCGTCTCATCATAAGAAGCATGTTTCCAGTTCATCAAGTAACAATAATATACATAAAAAAGAGAAGGTGTCCATTCGACATCATGGTAAAGTTGAGCGACCTGGACGTTCTGGTTTGGAACGTTCTGATGGACGTGAAAGGACTGCCCCTCGCTCTTTGAAGAAGGGAGGGAGCAAGAGCAAGACGTCGACCACGGGCACGATTAAGCACTCGGAATTATCGCAATCGTCGCGTAAGGTGATGGCGGTTTCCAGCAGAGATGTAGGGGGAGGGCGCAAAGATCGTAGAGAGAACTACAAAGACCATAAGGAGCATAAGGGGGGAGATCATAAGGGCGGAGGGGTTGAGCAGCGACCAGCGGGAGTGGATCCGACAAAAACTAAAAGCGCTAAGAGTGCCCACGCTGGTGAGTATAGTAGAGATAAAGATAGTAGAGATAGTAGAGATAGTAGAGATAAAGAGAGAAACGATAAGACAAGCAGAATTAGTAGTAGTTTTAAGGGAGCAGATAAAGCACATAAGGGAGTGTCTAAGGTGGCAAGTACTTCTCCTGCTGAGAGCGGGGGAGAAAGGGCCTCTTCCTCTGTTGATGTTGTGGATGAGACATCCTCATCCGTAGCTGTTTCTTCCGCTGCTGCTTTGATTGCAGAGGACAGTATGAGTATGAAAAATCCTATGTTAGCAGGGGGAGGTGGAGCTCGAAGCAAAGCAGTGGGAAAAGTGGCCGCTGAATTGGAAGAGAAGAATAAGACGTCTTCTTTAGATTCATCGACAGTATTGTCCATTGTCAGTGAAAGTAAAAAGGGAGAGGGGACGAGAAAGGTCTCAGATTTGGTCGATACCGATGAGGTATGTGATTCCACGGGGGAAGAGGTGGATACGGAGGTGGATGTTGACGCTGCGGTAGGTCCGATAAGCGTGAGCACCGCTAAGGGATCTGGAAATGTCACGGCCAAGGAATTAGAAGAAAAAATTATCGAAGAAATAGAGGCCTTGAGTGAGGATTATAATATTGAAGAAATCAGGGCGGTTATTAGAGAGATAGATTTTTTTAATAATACCGATTCTGATGAGTGCTTAGAAAAATTTTGCGAAAATCTACAGACTACTTTAGGGTATTGTCGCCAGCATTATATAAAAAACTGGAAGGTCATTCGTAAAAAAAGAGCGATACTCAAGGACGGTAGGTTACAACAATTTATAGAGGAACTTATTGCAAAGTATCCACCGAAGCACGTGGAAGCTATAATGAAGGATCTCAGTGGAGATAAGGAATTCTATCAAGTTTTGAAGGAATTGAATATCGATACGGGTCAATTTGATGATGACTTGATTGACATGGATGTTGATGATGATTTGGCGATTGAAACTAAGGTGATTACTGGGATTAGAGGAGTAAATTACGAGGATGACGAGGTGCTCTAGCTTATGTGGTCGGTTATCAATCTATCAGCGGCCAGGCTCAGACCGATGTTTTCTCTGCTAATTTTGTAGTGAAGTGATAATCCGTTGTAATTAAACTCCTCCCAATCGGTGTTAAATTCAACGGGGCCATTGGCGGCGCTAGCGATATTAGCAAAATGCTGATCCCAGAAGATTCCGCTAGCATCCAGTAAGTTGTTCAAGTAACGTTCAAAGTTATGCAAATCGCTTGAATCGGAAATTGTTTCCGCCCCTGGAGTTTGAGTCGAGGGATCCAGATCTACCGATACAAAACAACTCAGTGCGGTGGTGACGTGCTCATGCATAGAAGTCAAACTGGTTATCAATAGTAATTCCTCAGGGAAATGTTGAGCATAGACATCCAATTTCAATGATTTTGGTCCTAAATCTTTTTTGTATACCTGGTTTAATATAGTCTCCAGTTTATCAATCCACACAGGGGATAGGTTCCTTCCCTCCACCGAATGTTTTTTTCTACTCAGCATTTATTACCCCTTAGATTTTATCGATCAGCAAAAATATAATAAATATAACAATAATAAAATGAAAAGGGTAAGGGACGAAAGATATTGTTGAATGTTTTCCTACTTTCTTCTGGGGAAATACGATGAATAATGTGGCACCAAAGAGTACCTCGGGTAATGATCATGTAGAAAATCGTGAAAAAAAATCAGGCATTATTGTTTTAAATCCCAGTCAGGTACTTTTTAATGATGGAGATCATGCAGATTCACTCTTCATCATTCAAAAAGGTCAGCTTCGTCTATTTAAGCCTAAAGGAAAGGGGTACGTTGAGCTTTCTGTGCTTCGTGCGGGAGAGGTAATCGGTGAAATGGCATATTTTTCTGCAGACGATGGAGAAAATAAACGAAGTTGTTCCGCACAGGCGATGACCAGAACAGAAATTATTGAAATTTCTTTTAAAGCGTTTGAAAAGACATTGAACAACTTGAATCCATGGTTCAAGACCATTATTAATTCTTTGGCCTCAAGATTAAGAAAAACTAATTTAAAACTAAAGGAGCTAGAGTCTAATTCTGTCACTACAGGATATGGAAAAAATGTCGGAGAATACAAATTTTTTTCTAATGTTGATATTATTCGTCTGCTGACAGTTTTTTATTTAGCGATTAAGGCCCATGGAGAAGTTAGAGGAGATGCAATCTATATAAATAGAAAAACTCTGAAGTTTTATGCGATTGATATATTCAATATTTTAGATGTAAAGTTTGAGGAATTTATTGGTTTGATTAAGCAACAAGGTCTTTTGAAGATAGAGCTGGATCCGGATAAACTTCCCAATATTTTTATTTTTGAAAAATCAGAGACTTTTAGAGCAATTTTTTTATTTATCAATACGCAAAGAAATGTTGCCGACGATAAGAAGATAAAGATTACAGATAAATGTGAGATGATATTGGAGAAAATTTTAAGTTTTCTATATGAACAAAATCATGATGCGCAGAGAGTAGATGTAGAGCTAGATCCATTTTTTAAAGAATTTCAAAGTCAAAATATTACGGTGGAGGTCGATGATCTTTTACCTGCGAAGCAGATTCGTCTAGTAGGAGATGTGTTGGTTAATAATGGTAAGATGTCTTGCTGGGTGGATTATCAGGAATTGAAAAAAATTTTTACTCAAATAAAATTTACTAATGCCATCAATCGAGTGAACGAACGTAAGTCAAAATTAAAATAATGGAGATTGGGGATGGAGACAAAATGGTTTTATGTCAAAAACAAGGAACGTGTCGGCCCGATTACGCAGGAAGAATTACGTGAACTCATAATCAAAAAACAGTTGGGTGAAAATAGTTATGTTTGGAAAAAAGGATTCGAAAATTGGAAAAAAATAAGGGAAGTAATCGAAATTGTTCCTTTTTTGTCTGAATCTATGCCGTTGCTAAAACCCTCAGAGATGCAAGTAGCGACAAAAGCACCTACAGTGGCACAAATGCTAGAGACATCGGAGACGGAGCAACTGTCATTATTTGATTGGAGTAGAGTCTCTAAAACGGACAGAATTTTTTTTGTTAAACAAAAGCTTGATGCTGCTATTTACGGTCCTTATTCTCTGGATTTTGTCAGCGAGTTGTTCCAACAAAATAGAGTCAATATCATGTCTCTTATTTTTGCTCCTAAATTGACGAAATGGGTGTACTTTTTTGAAATTCCGAATGTCATAGAAGTATTGTTTCTAGGGAACTTGTCAGAAAAATTTGATGCAGATATGAAAGAAATTTCAAAAATTTCTACCAATAAAAGTGCTATGGAATTAGTCGAGGAGGTGGCACCTACTATACTAGCTTCAATTTATTTAGCAGATACAGAAAAATTTGATAGTAAACAGAATTCGTGTTACGGGGTGTGCCGCGATTTGTCTGTAGGAGGAACCCAAGTTTTGTTTGCTGATTGTCCAGTACAAAGAGGCAGTAAATTGAAGATAAAACTTTTTAGGGCAACAGATATCAAGGAAAAAGATATTAAGAAAACAGATATTGAGACAGATAATAATGTATTGTTGAATGGGACGGTCGCGAGGATACTTGATGGAGATCAAGGGGCGTTTGTGCTTTTTAGTGATGTTACCGACGAAGAGCAGCGGTCTCTCAACGAGATGCTTTTTCGACCATGAGTCGGAGATCAAATTATGTCTGAAGAAAATGGTGCAAAGGATGTCGTGTCGCAAAAATTAACACGGTTTGGACGTTATTTATTATTGGATCATTTAGTCGATGGAGGGATGGCAAAGATTAGTCGTGCCAGAATTCTAGATGATCAGGCAACTAAAATAGTTGCTATAAAAATGATTCGTCCCCAGTATTCTCAAGATCCGGCATTCAAAAAAATGTTCATGGATGAGATAAAGGTGGCATTTGGACTCCTTCATCCTAATGTTGTTCAAACATATGACTATGGTATTTTGGAGGGGCAGCTCTACACTGCAATAGAATATGTAGACGGAAAAAATCTAAAACAATTTTTGGAGAGATTGAAGGAGAGTAAGTTTATCTTTCCGATAGAAATTTCTGTCTACATCATAGCGCAAGTGTGTCAGGGGCTGTCGTATGCTCATAATTTTACTGACAAATTAACCAATAAACCATACAACATTATTCATCGTGACATTTCTCCTCATAATATAATGATAACTTATGACGGTTCCGTCAAAGTTATTGATTTTGGAATTGCGAAGGCCAATACCAATTCTGAGGAGACGCAGGCAGGGACAATAAAGGGAAAAATATCTTATTTGGCCCCAGAGTATTTGGATGGGGTTGAGTTGGATCATCGTTACGATCAGTTTGCGGTAGGGATAACATTGTGGGAAATGCTTTGCTCAAGAAAACTATTTCAGGCAGATAATGAATTAGCGATTCTTAAAAAAATTCAGGGGTGTAAGGTTCCAATTCCTTCATCAATCAATAGTAAAGTTCCAAAAGAGTTAGATCAAATTGTATTGAAATCGCTTTCGAAACAGCGTGATCAACGTTACGAGAATATGGATCAATTTAATCGCGCATTAGTGAAATTTTTATATTCAAATTATCCAGATTTCAATGCAAGTGATTTGAATTATTTTGCGAAGGAACTCTTTAAAGATGATATTAGCAAGGACCGAGAAAAATTAGCTGCATATGGCAAGATGGATATAACTCCTTATATCAAGGAGTATAAACAGGAGATCGAAGGAAAATCACAGCATGGTACTGAGCGCGGTACTAACGGAAGTGTCTCCTCAGGTGCAGCGGCAGGAGTGAATGGAGGGGATGATGAATCTACCCTAGCAAAAGGTGAAAAAACTGCACAACGGAGGATCGTTATCGATTTTGGCGATGAAGAGGCAGGGGAAAATACTGGTTCTGAATCTAAAAAAATGACTTTGGATTTGAAGAAAAAACCTGGGGCAACAGGAGGGGCGGTGGCGGGTGGTGTCGGTGCTGCTATTGGTGCAGCAGGTGCCAGAGTATCGGTTGTTCGTCCAAGGGGTTCTGCGGTTGGTGCGAATAGTGGTGGGTCGTCTGGTTCTCCTTCCCCACATGTCTCAGGTGATGCAGCCGCTACAGCGGCCGCTACGGCCGCCGACGCAGTCTCTCCAGGTGGTGGGGGTGTGGTGAATACAGGTAATGCTAATGTCGCAAATGCTGCTGGTGGTAATACGGCCGTTGATGGGAAAGTGTTGCCTAACAAGGAGTTGACCAGTAAGGGAATTTCAAGGTCCACCACTAGAACAGCAGTGAAATACCCTTCCCAAAAGGGAAAAGGTGTTGCTATTGGAGCTGTTATCAGTGAGAAGAACAAAAAATATTATTTGGTAACTGCAGTAATTACATCAGTAGCATTCTTATTGGCAAGCGTTGGAATCTATTATAATTTTTTTGCAAAAAGCGGTGAGATAACGAGTGCTAAGGTAGAAGGCGGGCAAAGGGATATTTCTTCGGTCAGCAAGCAGGGAATCGGTGGTGGAAAAATAAAAAATGGTGATAAAGACATGGTTGATTCTACTAAGTCGCCTGCTGCTGTTAAGATGAGAAAAATAACTTTCACCAACGCCAATCCTTATCAACATTTCTATATCAATAACAAGGAAGTGAATTATGAAGTATTTGGTATTGAATTAGAGACAAATACGGAGATTAAGGTTAGAGTTGAACAAGAGAATATGTATCCTATTTTTATTTCTATGCAAATCACTGATGATGGACCAAGTAGTTTTAGTTTGCCGGAACCTAAAATGGGTACTTTCGGGATGTTAGAGGTTGTGGGTACTTTTAGCTCAGGTGCTACATTAACCTTCAGTATTGATGGAAATGAAATTGCTCTCGCATTACCGATAAAGGGCAAAAAAATTCCAATTGGCAAATATGAAGGGATAGTAACTAATCAGGCCACTAATGCGAGCAAAAAAGTTGTTTTTGAAATAAAGGAAGATATGGTTACTAGAGTAGAATAATGTTGAGTTATACTAGGTTTGCATAGGTGGCGTAGGTGTGTCTTTTCATATTGTGTATTATTTCGTATTTATTCAAAAATAGTGTTTCATGGATTTAAATTTAAAAAAAATTAAAAAACCTAAGGTTATGATAATCTCTGGGCCTACAGCTAGTGGCAAAACTAAGGTTGCAATAGATTTGGCCAAGGCAGTGAGATCCTCAGTTGGAATATCGGTAGAAATAGTTAATTTCGATTCTTTGTTATTTTATCGAGAATTAAAAATTGGAACTGCTGCCCCAAGTCTGCAGGAGATGCAAGAGGTTCCTCATCATTTGGTAGGAATTGTTAGTGTTAGAAATCCGTTAAATGCCAATAGTTTCATGTTGTTGGCGCAGGAAATAATTGCAAAGTTACATCAACAGGACATTGTGCCGTTGTTGGTGGGAGGAAGTGGTTTTTATCTGCGTGCACTTTTGCATGGGATGTATGAGTCGCCTAGTACTCCCTCCATTATCAAATCTAAGTCTGATGAATTATATCTAAATGAAGGAATCGTACCGTTTCTGCGAATATTAGAACAGGAAGATAGTGATTCATTACAAAAATTGCATATAAATGATCATTATCGTATCCGAAGAGCAGTAGAACACTATTGGACTCATGGAACTAAATTTTCATTGCTCAAGGATTTGTGGGAAAGACAACAAAAACAGCATCAAGAGCAGCATCAAGAGCGGCATCAAAATATTCATGGCTGGGAGTTGTTGCATTTTTATTTAGAAGTTCCCTCTGTCACCCATCGGCAATTGATAGCTGAGCGGGTGGATGTGATGTTGGAGAATGGTTTACAAGAAGAGGTGACAGGGTTATTGGCGCAGGGATTCAGTGGCGAAGAAAAACCTCTGCAGTCCATAGGTTACAAGGAAATGGTTGATTGTTGTCAATCCAAAAACGATGACAATGCGGAAAGGATGGGGGCAATAATTCAGACGGTAAGAGAGAAAATCATTACATCAACTAGGCGGTTAGCAAAGGCCCAGCGTACCTGGTTTAGAAAGGTTATTGATAAGCAACAATATAATCCTTTACTTTGTAGGAAACATATTTTTGATCAGGGATCAAAATTCTGTATTTCCTGATATTCCGTACCTACAATTAACAATTTCAATGATTTTCTCATTTTTAAAACAAAATCCCTCTTGTAATAATTTTCTTTCTTCAAAATCTCTAAATATTTTCGACATGCGTTGTAATTCAGATGAATCGTGTGAAAATATTCATTCAAAATACTCCTTCGGAAACCAGGTCCTTTAGGGCCTGGAGGAGATGAGTATGCCCTTCGGCGAGAACCGATGCTTGCATACGAAGTATGCAGCATATTTTGTATGCAAGCATCGGTTCTCGCCGAAGGGCACTCAAATCCTGAGAGTTACCTCTCAGTTCTCCGGTTGCCCGGGTGATTGTCTCCTTGACAAAGTTATCTCGCGGTTTTTGTTAGCAGCACTGGCCTAAACTCCTTACACCTATTTAACCACTAACCGCAGAGTCCGGGACTGGAGAAGCATCTCGGAGTGCCTATATATTCGCGAGTAACGTAGCTTCCGCTTAGTCTGGTCAACGTGGAGCTTGTTCTCACAAGCTCGTCCCCTTTAGGGGCGAGTAGTTGACAAGAATTTTTCAATGTCCACTATCGTTGTCTTCGATATTCAGATCTCTGCCCATGTTATCGCCGGAATCATTATCTGATTCATTCCGAGCAGAGAACTCATTCCATTTCAGACTCCAAACAATATCCCTGTTCGGAACTCGAAAAAAAGCATCCAAAATGCCTCCTAGCTCACTGCACATCTCTTCATTTTGAGGGGTATAATATTTAAAATCATGATGATCTTTAATACAAAAATCCTTTGTACTCCAATTGGGACCTATCCAAATATGGTTCATACGGCCACATTCACGAATAAGAATATATTTTATATCAGAATAAGTGTGAGTCTTCCCATTTTCAATTCTTTGCCATCCGTGTGATTTCAAAGTTGAAAAAGATCCATCCACAACTGCACCACATACACTTAAATTTGATCTATTTATAATCTTTAGGGTATAAGCGAAAATCGGAGATGATGATGTTAATAAACAGAAAAATACTGGCACACTAAAAAATAATTTTTTCATCTTTTTTACTCCAAAAAATCAATTGGTTAATAGTGATAACGCAAGAGCGGCTTATCCTATAGTAATTGAAAATATTTTGTCCAGTTTTTTTTAAACAGAAGTAAAACTAATATAAAAGATGAGTTAAGGCAAAAGCATTTTTGTTATATTTTTTATGTGGTCGGTTTGTTGATCCAGATATGATGATTTTTCAAAATGGAAGCGTGTTGTTAAAGTGAAATTGTTAAAGTGAAATGAGCAAAACAAAATCGGAAATTTCGGGAAGTTATTGGATTCCCTTTCTCCTGTCGATTACTTAGTTAGTTTCGGCATCAAGTTACTTGCTCAAGTTACTTACTCAAGTAACTTGCTGAATCGCGCTTAATTTCCAATCGTGAGGATTCTTGGAATAAATATCTCGAGAATAAGTCCACAGCTCTTCAAATTTTACTGGCGATGACTTATTGCCATCAACCACAGAACCATTTTTTTCATCAATGGTGTAATCCAGGAGATTTGCATGAAAGTGTAAGGTAATAAAATTTTTACCTTGCTCCTGCCATGCCTCGACAATCTCATTTTTACGAACTGCGACATTTTCGACCTTGTTGATATGTCCGTTATTTTTTAATTGGCGAGCATCTTCTTCAAGGTTTCTATAAACATCTTCTTCTAAAATATCTCTTACTGGATGAAGGTTTCGGTCCATCCATGCAGCTTGAATATTAAAAAAACGGTCGACGCATTGTTCCTTAAATTCTTCGGGGATAAAATTTTGGTCTAAGTACCTAATTTTATCTAATTGAGCATCTACCGATTCACGCGTATCTGATGATGAATCATGATTCATTTGTTCTGCGTTAGGGACATCGTTTTGCTGAAATTCGTTTGAATAAAAGCGGTCATGACGGACATCATTTTGATTATCAGGCAATTGATTATCGGCCAATTGATTATTGGCCGAATAACCTTGTGGGCGATTTAGATTACTTCCGTTTTTTTTTCCAGTGAACATGCGGTAGAGCATAAATCCAAGCAATGCTAGTCCCGCTAGAAAAAATATTCCCAACCAACTAAAGCCGCTACTACTGCCGGCAGCTCCGGCGACAGCAGGACCTCCATTCGTAGCGTTATTTACGCCAGGAGCGACCGCTCCTCCAGGGTTAACTGCAGCTGGATTGACGGCGTGTTGCTGAGACTCGCCACCAAAACCCAAACTTTTGAATAGCATATTTCCTAAGATTCCTCCAGCAACGCCAGCGGCCATATTGCGGAAAAAACCACCTGCCGCGGATGCGGGTGCAGCTGGTGCAGGCATTTGTGGAGGTGGAACATATGTTCGTTGGTATGATGGATTGGGGGGAGACTGTGGGCGTGCATACTGTGGCTGAGTGTATTGTGGGCGCGCATATCCGTACCCTCCCCTTGAAGGAGAAATAGAGCGGCTCCCTCTACTGCCAAAAGAACGACCTCCTCCTGCACGTGCAAAACACTCAACAGAGTTGAGTATAAAGGTCAACATAATGATCAGAACAAAAATGTTCAAAAAAGTAGGTCTTGTTTTCATCAAAAATACTCCTGAGAGTTACTCTCGGTTCTCCGGTTGCCCGGATGATTGTCTTCTCGACAAAATTATCTCGTTATCTCGCGGTTTTTGTCAGCAACACTTCTATATTCCTTTATATTCGCGACGAGTAACGTAGCTTCCGCTTGGTCTGGTCAACGTGAAGCTTGTGACTTTGTGTGACAATACATCACATTATCGCACGCTGCATTGCGAATATACTACAAATGATTTTATCAATCATCAAGCATTTTTTGAAGTGTTTCTCCCTGTCTGATTATACCAATGTATGATCAAAAATAGCAACGGATTCTGCAGCGCGCTCAGCTATTGCTTTTCTTTTATTGCCACGATCTTTAAATTTTTTTCCGTTGTCATTCATTGCGGGGAATAATCCAATATTGATGTTGGATGGTACAGGTCGCGGTGTGGTCATCAAATAATTGATTAGTGCACCAGTTGCACTTTCTAATGGCCAGGG
>JADGBS010000082.1:10941-15148 GCA_015231325.1 Oligoflexia bacterium
ACTCCACTAATCTGACCGGCAAAGTAGATATTGGGAAATTGTTTAGAGCGAAGATCAAAATCCAGTAAATTTTTTGCATAAATAAAAGTATTACGATGGACTTGACCGTAGCGTAAAAAATGTGCTTGTACTAAACCTGGTAATGTGCGAAATATCCGTGCTTGCTCAGAAAAAGTCAATCTGGTTTGAAATCCTACCAAGTTTAAAGCATCACCTTGTAAATTCTCTTTACGCAGCTGTACAATTGCAGCGACATTACGATCAACACCAAGTCCACCCGGTTTCATACATGAGCAACGCAGGGTGTCTCTGCCCCGTTCTGCTAGGGCGTCAATAGGCATACATCCTTCGAAAAAATGGTACTCTTCAAAATCACGAGAAGGAACTTTCTGCGCAGAGATCAAATTATCGACAAAGTTGTAGTATTGATCTTTGCTCAGTGGAATATTTAAATAATCTTCTGCTGGAGCTTCTGCTGGGGACGAAGCTGGCGCTGACGCTGGATCCGGAGCTGATGTAGATGCTGTTTTTTTATCTGTTAGATTGTAGCTTCGTTGACGATTTTGCCAAAATAATTTTGAATAATCTAATGATTTAGAATCTACGATAGGCGCAATGGCATCATAAAAATAGATATCATCTGTTTGCATGCAATTTTTTATCCAATTGCTGATTGAGTTGGTCGCAAGAGGACCGCAGGCGATAATTATATAATCTGCCTTGTAAATGGCCAATTCTTCCAGCGGATCATAGACCTCTTTTTCAATGGTGGTAATTAATGGATGTGTTTTTATTAGCTCTGTTATCTTTTTTGAAAAAAGATTTCGGTCAACTGCGAGTGCCTCCCCAGCAGGAACTTTTATCTGTGGATTATTGGCGACGGACAAAACTAATGAATTTAATTTGGACATTTCCGATTTTAGAATTCCATGGGCACTTTCTGTTCGCGTGGATTTGAGTGAATTGCTGCAAACCAGTTCAGCAAATGTATGAATGGTCTGTGCTGGTCCCAATGACAACCCTTTGCATTCTAATAAAGTGATTGCCACACCCTTGTTGGCCAAAAACCATGCAGCTTCGCAACCGGCAAGTCCTGCTCCGATAATGATGACAGTTTGTCCATTGAAGTTTTTATGAGGGACAATGTTGTCACCGTAAGAATTTTTTATAGACATTGATTTTTCCTACTTGATTTTTTAAGAACAGTATAACATTGTCTCTATGATATGGCACGCTTTGAATGGTTTTTTAAAGTCATTCAATTTCAGCAAAAACTCTTGCCGGTGGAGTGACTAGTGCACAATATTCAACAAATTTTAATTGGGGAATATGGCAATTCATCTTTTCGTTTCGCGTCAAAACAATGAGGAAACCGTCTTCCTCATTGGGATATAGTGCGTGAAAACAGTCGCTGGTGCGATGCATCATCCATGCAACCATATTTATTTCACTCTTGTTTTTCATTTGTACGTAATGAGAATGAAGTGAACAGTGGTAAGAGTAATGATTTCCCAAATAGATAAATACCTTTCCTCCAGGATGTAACAGATCAGCATATTTTTGTAGTGACTCACTGAATCTATCAGTGTAAAAGATCACACCGTACAGATCAGTAATCAAGTTAACTTTTCCGTACCTTTCAGTAATCTCTCTATTATCAATATCCTCAAAAAACCGGTGGTTAAAAACTTTAATTTTGGAAAAAGAAATCAATTTTTTTTCTTGTTCTTCACTCATACGATAACTTATGAGAGTGACATTGGCCTTATTGTTCTCGGGAAGTTGTGAAAATTTTCTGGTAGGTCCTTGGTTACCATCAATGTTACTAGTTGAGTAGAATGTTGAATTGCTGTTTGTGCCCAAAGATTTTAATAATGGCATCCATAATGCCAAACTTGCTTCATTCTTTACGAGTGTTTGTCTGATAGACTCATTTTCTTCAGCAGTCCTCAGTGGTAATAAATATCCATTTACTACCATGCCCTCGCCCGCACCAGCATCCAACCAGTGATCGCCACCATGTAAAAGAGACAATGCTTTTTCAAAGTCAGGACCAAGGTAACTAAAATACTCATCCAGCCTACGATCAACAACAAATCGGTTGTCGCTAATTGTTTGCGCAGGTGTATGGGCCACTGGCAACTCATCGGTAGATAAGTCAGCGGCGGTTACTAGAGTTGGCAGTAGTGGAAGCAGCAGAAGTGGTAGTAGTAGCAGTAGTAAAAGCGAACGCATCGAGGCCATAAGTTAATCTCCTGTATAAATGTCGAAGTCGATCCGGGAGTGTAGCATATTAAATATTATCTATGAGCAAAAATAAAGAAGACGGGTGACCGATAGCAGCAAGCAAGTACAGCTAGCAAAAAGGTGGATAACCATAGTCTCCAGTTTTAGTTAATACTTTATTTTATGCCACTAATAGTCCAAATTAAACACTAGTGGCGAAGTAACAAGTAAATCTATACGCCACTCGCTATTGGTACCTGACTACTAAAATAACAGCAAAATTTGACAAGGGAATTCTATGCGTATCATCAAAGGACTAGGAGTGAGTGAAAATCCCCACTTCGTTGGAAGGGCCTTCGAGCTAGAAAAGATCAGGGAAATTGCTAATTTGATTTTGTCAAAAACAATGAATATATTTTATATTTTGAAGAACTACAATGGTTGGCCGTTTATAGTGATCAATTTGCTTCAGAACTAAAATATGCTTGGGATAACTGGTTTAGAAAAAACAATAAACTAACAATCGTTCTTTATCGACCAATTTGAAAAAAGGCTAAATCTTTACTACGCCAGGATATCCTCCATGGGCAGGCCTAAAACCTGCCGCAGAAGGTACCGGAGAAGATGCCGGTGTACGATTATATCTTTGAGTCAGCGCGCCCGTAAGCTCAAATAAGGTTTCAGTGGCCTTAGAACCAGCAATATTGGTGACTACTACCACGCCAAAATCACTTTCGGGAATTAAAGTAATTATTGCCTTATTCATGTCGTCTGAACATTCATGCATATAAATTTTCGAGTTCTGTTCATGATCATTTAATTCATACCAGCCAAGACAATATTGAACATCTCTACCTGGTCCTGAGCTTCCCTCATCTCGAACAACAGGTGTCATAAGTTTAGTAAAAGTTGCAGAACTAATAATGTGCGGACCACGCTCCCCTTTTCCTGCATACCAACCAATCCACTTTGCCATGTCTTGTAGAGACATATGGACTGTCCCTGCAGGTCCAATGGCCAAAAAAGTATCGAAGACCCCATATCCCGCAGGCACAGCAGTAACCTTATTTTCAATGATCATGTGTGATAGCGGGGCGTCTATCTTACCAACGCTAGATTGTGGACCAAATCCAGCAGAATGAAGTCCCAATGGAGCAAATATTTTCTCCACCATCAGTTCTTCCCATGGTTTTCCAGCAGCACGTTCTATCATGGCACCGGCCACCATATATCCAATATCGGAGTAATGAAAATCCTTGTGTTGTTGTGTAAACATCGGAGGAGGATCTGTTTCCTTTATCCACTCGGTAAGTATCCAGTACCGTAAATTTTTCGGACTAAAAACTCCACTGCTTAAAGACCTTGTTAGCATTGCTATACCACGCGGATCGCTATCGGTATCGTTGATACCACTTGAATGAGAAAGTAGCTGCTTAAGGGTTATTGATGCAAATTGGGGAGTGGCCGAACTAGCAATCGCCGTCTGTAGCTCAGGAAAAATTTCTGCTATTGTTTAATTCCAACGAAGCTTACCAGCTTCAACGTATATGCCCGCAAGCACTGCTGTCATTGCTTTAGTATCTGAACCTAAGTGAAAAAGATCATTTATCGTGACTGGGATTACCTCGCCAAATTTTCGGGTTCCTGTTGCATCAATGGCGACAACCTCACCATTTTTAACTACCGCATAACCGATTGCAGGAAGGTTAAACCTTGCAGGATATCCACTAATATCAATATTTCTTTGCACGCTGTCTCCAGCAGGAGCTCCTGCTGCAGCTGCAAAGGAGAGTGCAGGAAGTGTAAAAAGAAACAAAAATACAACTGCATTGGTTAACAAACGAATTATTGCGCTAAACATCGTATCCTCCTGTTATTAACATTCCTATAGTTTAGTTGAGTAGAATGTTGAATTGCTGTTTGTGCCCAAAGATTTTAATAATGGCATCCATAATGCCAAACTTGCTTCATTCTTTACGAG
>JADGBS010000083.1 GCA_015231325.1 Oligoflexia bacterium
GTCCAATGTATAAATCTAAAATGTGTTTTGAAATTTTGTTATATATTTATTAAACTATATTTATTCGCTTAAGCGAATTCACTGGAATATCTGAGTTATTAACTAGGTTGATATATGTCATGTATCAAAAAAAGGATAGGATAGGATGGGATGGGAATGAGGATGTTTAGATCTCTGATTTTTTTTCAATTATTTTTTTTCATTTTTTATTTAAATTTTATCTTTTATGCCTGGGGAGGGGCGGGTAAGTCTAGTGTTACTAGTCCTTGTGATGGTGCCCTCCCCCAAGTGCCTAGCGGTGAGCAATGTGATTCTTCTTCGGTAAATCAGATTTCCCCTGCTGTTAATCAACTTCTATACAATTTAACACAAGTTAGGGAAACAGTTCGTCTTATAAATGCAGATAAGGGGTTTTTGAGTAATCTATTCGGTAAGAAGACGGGGAAATATGCGGATGCCTTGACCACCGATAAAAGCATGTGCCCTAATTGGAATAAATTTTTTTTGGAAGGATGTAAAAATGCGACGAATAGAGACAAAATGTGTGGACTATTCCCCCAGGGGATGGAATCTAAACAGATTAATGATGTACTTAATAAGTTAATAAAAAAATGTACTTGGTTGGATGGTAGTGTTAGTGATATCTGTCTCCCAACTAAGGACAAAAATTCTGTAGGTCAATGTATTGCTTCAAAACTGCATTGGTCTAATCCAAATCAAAAAACATTGGATAAGCTAACAGATTATTACAAGAAGGCCGAAGAGTGCGTTAAAGGAAAAGGAAAAGAAAAATACAAAAATCATATTTGCGATCCTGCAATAAGAAATGATGGACTGGAGGGTGCGCCATTGGTTCATATTAATCTAGGGTTGTGTGACGACAAAATTGGTTTTGATGATTTGAAGCAGTGTGGTTCCAGAAAGAATATTCCGCAAAATAGGGTTTCAATATTGGACTCGTTGGTGGTGCAATCAAGCGTATTAGACGAGTCCTCTAATGTTTGTAATGGACTTAAAATATATAACGATCAACGTAATCGATATCATTCCCGCCGTGCAGATGGAGATTCAGATTTGTTATACAAAACAATGAGAGACGCAGCAAAAGCTGCTATGGATAGTGCAAAAATGGACTTTGCTCAATATTTCCAGTTACCACAGTTATCAAAGGATTCCTCGTATCCGGATTTAAAAGCGGAATATGCCTATTTGAATTTAGATATTACGTTAGTAAAAAAATTAAATGATTTGAAATCCAGTAGAAACGAAAATGGGGTAAAAGAATTATTGGAGAAGTGTGGGAGTGTTTGGAGCTTTTTGCGTAAGCATAACGCTAGTTTAGATCCTCAGAGAAATTTTCAACATTCTAGCGGACCCATTGTATCAACAGTCCAACGGCTAAAATCAATAAGAAAAGGAGGAATATCTGACTGTGATTTAGAAAAATTACTTCCTGATCCCGAGGTGCCAGAGAAACTTGATGAAGATGTATTGCGAAGGTGTCTTCTCGTTTTGAACAAGGAAAGTGATAGTGTTCTAAGGCAGCAGATAACGGATGTCATGAAGGAATCACGGAAGATTTTAAATGCTTTGACAATCAAAGTAGGTCAAGGCCAAGTGATAACAGAAGAATTATCAGGTTTGGTAGCAGCAACAAAGGGTGCTATTGATAAGATAGTGGAGCTGGAAGCAGTGAAGCCGCTACCGGATTATTTATTGGCACTATATGAAAAAGCGAAAGCATTATCTTCGCCACCGGCAGGTAGAGAAGTTAATTTGGATGAGCTCTCTTCGTTTAAAAAAGAAATTGATGCCGTAAGAGAAACAATAACAAGGACTGAAAACCCAGATATTAAGAAGAATGAGCTTGTTGATGCACTTCTGAGTGCTATGAGTTCTCTGCAAAATGTATTGGTTATTAAATCACCAGCAAATGCCTTCAGGTTGCGGTCTGGTAATCTGGACATAGCGCTGGCGGGGAAACAGTTATCTGACGCACGAGACAGCTTGCTGGCGGCGAGTCTTTCGGAGGAAGATGAAGCTACGGTAAAACTTCTTTTACAAGCACAACCACGACAAAACCTAAGATAACGAAAAATTGGCCAACCAATGGGCGGCGCTTCTGATTTCAGTATTATTACTAAAAGTTTTTTCTCGTTTTAAATTTCCAACTAGTTGTAACTTAGGGATCAGTGGAAAATATTCTTCAAAGTGAGCAAAGTGGGGAGAGGGGTGGATCTGGCTAATGAATTTTTCCTAATTTTTTCCTTTTTTTATTAAGTTGCAATATATACCCGTTTTGGTAATATATTGAATATGAATATAAAAACGATTCGATTGGAATTATTAGAAAAGGTGCAAGTACCAGAACTGACCACCTCCATGCTTTTAGGTTACTTATCTAATTACAGAGGTCCGCGCAAAGAGATTAGCAAACTGGCACAAAAAGGACTGATAAAACCGATCAAGCAGGGCGTTTATATTGCTGGCAAAGAATTTAAACTTCGCCCCTACTCAATAGATATTCTGGGAAATATGATATATGGTCCTTCCTATATCTCTCTTGAAACTGCCTTGGGTTATTACGGATTTATTCCCGAACGAGTTGAAAGTACCACTTCAGTGTGTTTAGGTAATAGTCGTTCCTTTGATACGAATATCGGTACTTTTGAATATTGTCATCTTTGTTCTGAACTTTATCCGCATGGTATTACTTTATTGGAAGTATTTGATAATTCTTTTTATCTGCATGCTACTGCAGAGAAAGCATTGTTTGATTTTATTTATTTCAGAGAAAAAATTAAGGACATTAATAATCCGAGTGAGTATTTTAATTACGTAGTTGATTCTTATCGTATAGATATAAAATTAGTATTGGCCAAAGTATCTATAAAAAAAATCAATTTGTTGCTATCGTTTTATTCATTAACAGCACCC
Source organism: Oligoflexia bacterium (assembly GCA_015231325.1). Lineage (GTDB taxonomy): Bacteria > Bdellovibrionota > Bacteriovoracia > Bacteriovoracales > Bacteriovoracaceae > JADGAN01. Next base: position 2,938 of record JADGBS010000083.1, read on the forward strand.
AATAAAAATAAAAGAATTCTTTGGTTTTTTAGTGAACTGGTTAAAAGGGCACAAAAAAAAAGGGATCGGCGGTCAACAACTCGCCCCTAAAGGAGCGAGCTTGTTAAAACAAGTTCGAGTTTGACTAGGAGGCACTTAAAAAATGCAGAAGTTGGTTAAGAGAAAGCGTGTGCGTAAGCACACGAACATACACACCTTGGGATTTTCCGCACGTCCCATGCTCTGTGGTTGGTGGTTAAAAGACCTGTCGAGTAGGGTCGGTGCTGCCAGCTTAAAAACCTTTTCCAACAACTCCGATGCGGCCCTTACCTCCCTTCGGGGAGAGGAGAAAACTTTATGTTAGTTTTTGTTCAAAACAAGGACGGCAGACCACTAATGCCATGTAGTGCTGCCAAAGCGAGATTTATGTTAAAGGAGAAAAAGGCCTCGATTGTATCGAGGACTCCGTTTACCATTAAATTACTATACGGTTCGTCTGGATACAAGCAAGCGGTTAATCTTGGTGTAGACAGTGGATTTCAGCACATTGGCATATCTGCTATCAGCGAAAAAAAAGAATTATTTGCTACAGAGGTAGTTCTTAGATCTGATATGGTTAATCTCAATTCCGAGAGATTGTCTTATCGGAGAAACAGGAGGACTCGTAAAACATGGTATAGAAAACCAAGATTTCTCAATAGGGTATCCACCAAGAAACCTGGATGGTTTGCACCTTCTATTCGTAACAAGATTGAAACCCATTTAAAAGTTGTAGACAAGGTTGTTCGACTGCTTCCCATTTCTTCTATTAAGGTAGAAGTTGCCAATTTTGATATCCAAAAAATTAGAAATCCTAATATCAGTGGAGAAATGTATCAACAAGGCGAACAAAGTGGTTTTTGGAATATTAGAGAATATGTGCTCTACAGGGATGGGCATAAATGCTGTGCCTGTGGCGGTAAAAGTAATGATCAAATTCTAAATGTACATCATATCGAATCACGAAAAACTGGTGGTGACAGACCGGAGAACCTAATCACATTATGCGAGAGTTGCCATAAAAATTTTCATGCTGGGATAGTAAAATTTAAATTTAATCAATCTGAATCCTTCAAATCAGAAACATTTATGACCTCCGTTAGGTGGGAGATAATCAATAAGCTTAAAGAAACCTACAATGATATTGTATCGTTCACCTACGGATACAAAACCAAGCAAAAAAGAATTGCCAACTTTTTACCCAAGTCCCATATTAACGACGCCTTTGTTATCGCATCTGGCACCAATCAATTACGATCAAGTTGCTACTTAATAAAACAAGTTAGAAAGTGCAACAGGAAGCTCTTTAAGGGCGATAGAAGTCATTTGCGCAATACTGCGCCTAGATTTATAAAAAACTTCCAACGTTTCGATAAGGTCTTCTTTAAGGGTATAGAGTGTTTTATTTTTGGCCGACGATCTACTGGTTATTTTGACCTACGAAAATTAGACGGAACAAAAATTCACGCTTCAGCTTCTGTAAAATTTTTAAAGTTAAAAGAAAGTTTTAAAACATTATTAATCGAGAGGATTGATTCCGATGCTGTCGCATCGGTTCTCGCCGAAGGGCATCCTCTTTCTTCCCGCCCCTAAAGAAGCGGGTTTCCAGAGGATTAGGACGATGAATAAAGAAGGTGCAAACTTACTTCTGCTCGAAGTGGCCGCATTGCTGGTATGGTCTCTTCCATTGGCGACATTGATGTTGACACAAAAAATATTGAATAACCTATGAAATAACAAAATCACATTTTATTGCTAGTATTGCTGAGTAGTGATAAAAAGTTGTTTTAGAAATCTCATTAGATTAAGACGGAGGCGAATAAATGCAGAGGCAAGAGATTTTAAAAATTACGTCCTATCATTCTGAGCATGGAGAAAAGATTCTCCAATCTCTGGATGTTATAATAACAACAGGACTAAGTGACGAGCAGGTTCTATCGAGAACTAATAAGTATGGAAAGAATATCATAACAAAGAAAGAAGGACACGGGCCTTTGATGTTGTTTTTACTGCAGTTCAATCAACCGCTTATCTATATCCTGCTGGCCGCCGCTCTCATAACAGCACTACTTAATGAATTGGTCGATTCTGGCGTTATTTTTGGAGTCATTATTGTTAACGCAATCATTGGTTTTATTCAGGAAGCGAAGGCCCTTAAATCAATAGAAGCTCTTTCAAATACAGTCAATACCCAGGCGACTGTTTTTAGAAATGGACAAAAATTTAAGATTCCCTCTAAAGACCTTACCATTGGAGATATTGTATTACTTCAGTCTGGCGACAAAGTTCCAGCTGATCTTAGGTTATTGCAAATAAGGGAGCTTCAGATTGATGAAGCGGCCTTGACCGGTGAATCTGTTCCTGTTGAAAAAAAGGTTGCAACACTAGAAACCAATACTATTCTTGCCGAAAGAAAAAACATGGTTTTCTCTTCCACACTTGTTACCTACGGTACCGGTACTGGGGTAGTTACTGCTATTGGAGATGGAACAGAAATAGGGCGTATTAACGAAATGATTGCCAGCGCAGATGCACTTGCGACCCCCTTAACAAAACAGATAGGAAAACTGAGTCTTATTCTTCTTTATGTCATTCTTGGTCTGGCCGCTGTTACATTTTTTATTGGAGTATCAAGAGGAGAACCCTGGATCTCGGTTTTTATGTCAGCAGTTGCCTTGGCAGTTGGTGCAATACCAGAGGGCCTTCCTGCTGCACTAACAATCACGCTTGCCATTGGAGTTTCAAGAATGGCGAGAAAAAAAGCAATTATTAGAAAACTTCCTGCAGTAGAAACACTTGGAAGCACGTCAGTGATCTGTTCTGACAAAACAGGAACTCTTACTCAAAATCAGATGACTGTTCAAAATATTTTTACTTGTGAGAAAACCATCGAAGTAACAGGGGTTGGATATGATCCTGTCGGGACATTTCAAAACAAAGATCTTGTGGTCGATATCAATTCAAACATAGCACTTAGAGATATTCTTCTTGCTGGACTTTTGTGTAATGATTCGCGACTTCTCGGTCCAGAGGGAGGCTGGCGAATTGAGGGCGATCCAACGGAAGGGGCCCTATTGAGTTCTGCCATGAAGGCCGGGGTTGATTTTGTTAGGAGATCTGGTGAGTTTCCTCGCCTTGATGCGATACCTTTTGAGTCGCAATATCAATATATGGCCACCTTGCATAAAGATAGCGTGGAAAAGAAGAATATTATCTACATGAAAGGATCTATTGAGAGCATTCTTTCAAGATCAAACTCACAGCTACTTGAGTCTGGCAAGATTGGAGTAATTGAAAGGGATAAAATACTTAAAAACGCCAATCAAGCTGCGAGCGAAGGTCTAAGGGTGATTGCGTTTGCTTGTAAAAAAATTAATAGTGAGATTGAGCAAATAACTCATGATGACGTCAAGAGCGATCTTGTGTTTTTAGGAACACAGGCGATGATTGACCCTCCGAGGCCCGAGGCGATTAAGGCAGTAGATGCCTGTAAAAGGGCCGGAATAAGTGTCAAAATGATAACCGGAGATCATGAACTTACGGCCCTTGCTATAGCTAAAAAGATTGGCATTGTTGACGTAGCAGAAACGTCATCCGTACAAGTTATAAACGGAAAACGTCTTGGAGACATGACCGATAATGAACTCCAAGAGGTTGTTAAAAATGTTTCTGTATTTGCTAGAGTTGCACCGGTCGATAAGCTTCGACTTGTAAAGGCCATGCAGAATAATGGACACATTGTTGCCATGACTGGAGATGGAGTAAATGACGCTCCGGCACTGAAGCAGGCGAATATTGGAATGGCCATGGGAATTACAGGAACTGATGTGGCGAAAGAAACCGCAGACATGGTTCTTATGGATGATAATTTCGCAACCATCGAAGCTGCAGTTGAAGAGGGTCGCAGTATTTATGATAATCTTATTAAATTCATTACCTGGACGCTGCCAACAAATTTTGGAGAAGGACTGGTAATACTTCTTGCAGTTGTTCTTGGAATAACTCTTCCAATTTTACCTGTACAGATTCTCTGGATTAACATGACAACCGCGGTTTTATTGGGTCTTATGCTTGCTTTTGAACCCAAGGAAATTGGGATAATGGATTTACCTCCAAGACCATCAAAGCAACCCGTCCTTTCAAAAATGCTTTTATTGCGAATAGGAATTGTAGGTGCATTATTGTGTTTGGGTGCGTTTCTGATGTTTGAATGGGCATTGGGTCAGCAAAAAACAGTAGAAGAAGCAAGAACACTTGCGGTAAACGTGTTCGTTCTGGGTGAACTTTTCTATCTTTTTTCTTGCAGGTCTCTCAGAGTTTCAATTCTTAAAACCAAGCTCTTTAGTAATCCCTTTGTATGGATTGGATCATTTTTAATGATAATACTTCAAATTCTATACACTCACTTACCTGTCATGAATAAATTATTTCATAGTTCGCCAATCTCTTTTTTAGAGTGGTTGATTTGCGCTGGAATTGGTATATTGATAATGATAATTGTTGAACTGGAAAAAAAACTATCGAATGACTTTAAAAAATAAAAGGATGAGAAATGAACAATCAAAGAAATCAGCTATCAATTGAGGACGCCATTGCATTGCTCTGCTTGTGTGCTATTCAAGTCGATGAGAAAATAAAAGTCATGGAGCTAAAAAAACTTATAAGCATGATCTCGCTAGGCCCAATTTTTAGTCATATTAAAAATCCTGTTGAATATTTGGAGTCTCTTAATAAAAACTATTCTGACAATGAAGTCGAAAAAATAATGGATGCTGCGATTGAAATGTTACCTTCCTCTCTCCGCGAAACAGCATATGCATGGGCCTATGAAATGGTACTGGCAGATTCAGGTGTTTCACAGGCAGAACACACTTACCTTAATCTGCTGGTAAAAAAAATGGGAATTCATGGAGAGCTTGCAGGAAAAATTGCTGCGGTTGTGGCAATTTTGAATCGCAAGGAATAGCTATCAAGAGATCAATTTTCGTTTTTCCATAAATTTATTTTTTTAACAGTAAAATAAAGAATTATTGCACCGACAATACCTGTTAAAGTAGTCCCCACAAACATTGTTATAAAAAAACTGCCTCCTTGATTCATTATTTCTTTGAATGAATGTAGCTTGCTCACAACAGATTCGAGATCAGGCCCTGGAACAATCAGGTGTCCTATAATATAACAAAAAGTATAGAGAGGGATATTTGTTATCGGATTGCTAACCGCCGTCATTGCAGCTGAAATAACCTTGTTTCCCTTAAAAAAATATGAAGTTGCAATTGCCCCGGCAATTTGACCGCCCCAGAAAATAGAAACACCCCAGAAAAATCCAATTGCAACACCTCTTGCAATGGCTTCCTTGCTGTCTTTGATTTTTAGAAGATTTTTGATGAATAGTTTTATTGAATTCATAAACCTTTATTCTTTGAAGTTGATCTTGAGTGGTATCTTGTGAAAATTATTTGCTGCGATTAATCTCCTGACGTGTACAAGGGATGGTGGAGGTGGTGGGAATCGAATATAACATCCCAGGATGTAACCCTCTCATCTCTCTTCATATATATTGTTCATATCTTGCTTTTTTTAGTCAACGTTCATAAGTATTTTCACGACAAAATCACGACAAGACATATACTACCTCGTCTCAATGACTCGCGCAACAAACCTCAACGCAAAAGAGGGTGGGAGCTTAACAGTTTTCCCCTCGCCGGGGAGGCAGGGGGCGTCCCCTTTTGGGTCCGCCCCTGCATACAAGGGTATATTCGCTGCGTAGAAGTCAAGGGTACGCTCCGCCATCCACCCCTTCGCTCCTACGTCGCTGCAGGGGCTCCGTCTGCCATTGACTTCTACTCCGCTCACATATGCATAGAAACTACCACAAAAACAGAATAATAGAGGAAAAAGATCGGAGGCACGGAGCGCTCCACAGATATTTTTCTCCAATTGCACTAGTGGCACTAATGGCACGAAGTTCTTTTATAAAAAATTACAAATAGCTCACAGTAAATTCAATAAAGTGCCAATAGTGTCGGATCTTTAAAAAAAACTGCTACGGATATTTTATAATTTCTTTTAAAACTCTGATTAACCATCTTTTTTTGTCGCCACTTAGAGAATTAACTTCTAGACTCAGTTTTCTCCATTCTGCAGAAAAATCTTTTATCTCTTGCGGTGCCCTCTCTTCAACCTCTTTAAATAGGTCCACAAGTCCTAATCCGAACCCATCAGCGACAGCTATAATGGATTCTAGCTTAGTTCCTCCAGTAGCACTTTCGATCCTTTGGATGGTCATTTGGGAGGTATGGCCGAGCTTGCCGAGCTCTTCCTGTGAAAGGCCTTTTTCCTTCCTTAAGCGGCACACAAGGTCACCAAATTTTTTTATATAGAGCTTAGTTTCATTGACGCTCATAAGTAATCCTATTTGCATAAAAAATCTTTTTTTACTCAAATAAGGTTAACGGATACGACAAAAGATTGGTAAATCTTAATTGTTTTTATATTGCATTTAAAAACAAATAGGATTTAATATGCCAAATTGTATCTCACCAAATTTGAATGCTAATTTACTGAGTTGGGCCCTCTACTATGCCGCAAAAAACTTACCGGTCTTACCTCTTCACCATCCTCAATCAAACGGTCTGTGTAGCTGTCAAAATCCTCAATGCAAAAGCATTGGCAAACACCCCATGATAAAGGACTACAACAATAAAGCTACCACGGATCAATCAATCATAAAAGAATGGTGGTGTAAATGGCCAGAGGCAAATATTGGCATCCTAACCGGTTCAAAATCCAAAATTTTTGTCGTGGATATTGACCCCAGGCATGGAGGGATTGATTCAATTGAACTTTGGGAAAAGACTTTCTTTTCACTAGGTAAGACCTCTGCGGTCGTTAGATCAGGAGGAAATGGATTGCACTACTACTTCAAGTCGTTACAGTCTGAAAAGATCAAAAATCAAACCAATATATTGCCAGGCATAGATATTCGCGGAGAGGGCGGATATATTGTGGCGCCTCCTAGCAATCATGTGAATGGGAAAATATATTCATGGGAAATATCAATAGACAAAGTCATTGATGCCCCTAACCTTAATTTTTTGGAAAAGAAAAAAGGAGATAGCTCACCAAGGAGTAACAAGTTTATTGGCGAGGGAAGTAGAAACACTTTTTTAGCAAGCCTGGCCGGGGGGGGCCATGAAAAAAAATGGCATCTCGTTAGAACAGATTCAGAGTCAACTTTGGCAGATAAATCAAACTCTTTGTTCCCCTCCTCTTGAAGAGTCCGAAGTGGCCCAAATTGCTAAGAGTATTGGAAAATACCCGACCGCAATCAATGCATCCGCTGAGGAGCATTCTTTTTGGAAATCTCCTGGGACACTTCCAGAAGTAAAATATACCACCCCAACTTTGGATTCAACATCAATTCCTGAAATATTAAAAGATTGGTCTCTTGATATTGCTAAAAGAATGCAGGTTCCTATCGAATTTATCTTAATGCCGGCCATTGTGTCGATAAGCTCTCTCATTGGTAGAAAAATTGGTATTTTCCCAAAACAAAATGATAATTGGTTTGTAGTTCCAAATTTATGGGGAGCAATTATTGGTCGACCAGGAACCTTTAAGTCCCCTTCTATTTCTGAAGCACTAAAGCCATTAGAAAAATTGGTCAGCAAAGAAAATAACCATTTTGAAAAGAGATTGAAAAGTTATGAGATTGAAAAAACGATAACGGAGGCCACCTCGGTGGCCATTAAAGAACAATTGGTTAAGGCCATAAAAAAGTCAAATATGACCGAAGCAGAGGCCCTTAAAAATAAACTCATCGATATTCTTGATGGTGATGAAGTAAAAGCACCCACCTGCAAAAGATATAAAACAAATGATGCCACTATCGAAAAATCAGGACAACTCTTCTTGGAAAATCCTATGGGTCTGTTACTGGTCCGCGACGAACTTGCCGGCCGGCCCTGTTCATTACAAAAATATGGTCGAGAGGGGGACAGAGAGTTTTATTTAGAGGCCTGGAATGGATATGGTTCTTACACTGTGGACAGAATAGGCAGAGGGACGGTTCATATTCCGGCCCTCTGCCTATCTATCTTTGGCGGAATTCAACCAGACAAATTAAACAAACATTTGACGGAAAATATTGAGCGTTCCGATGATGGTCTATTGCAACGCTTTCAGTTGCTTATTTGGCCTGAATTGGAAAAAAAGTGGGAAAATTTTGATTGTCTCCCGAATGCTGAAGCAGAAGAATCCATAACTAGGCCCTATGCAGCAATTGACGAACTTCCCGTTTTCGAAAAAAGTGATGGTCTCCATTTTGATGAGGAATCACAAATTATCTTTAATCAATGGAGAACAGAACTAGAGCTTATTATCAGATCGGAGACTATCAAAAATAGTCATTATGAGTCCCATATTGCTAAATATCGCTCCCTAATGCCCTCATTGGCGCTGATTTTTTGTGTTATTAAAAATAGGGGAGTGATCAGTAATAACACTCTTATTGATGTTGAGTGAGCTCAAATGGCGATCAAGTGGTGTGATTTTCTTAACCTTCATGCCAAAAAAATTTATAAAGTTGATGAAACGCCAATGATGCCGTCGATTAGGATGTTTGCTAAAAAATTAAAAGATGGAAAGATAACAGATGGAGATAGTATCCGCATGATCCACAGGCACCATTGGACTCATCTCAAAACAATCGAACAGGTGATGCATACGATTGATTATTTAACCGATTTAAATTGGATAAAGACTGAAGATGTTTCAAATAATAGAGAGTCTCTTGTTATACGTATTAACCCAAACCTAAAACTGAGGAGCTTGGAATGAAAATTGAAAGCAATGATTTTTTAAGTGATCTTTTGACAATGAAAGAGCTGCTATTGTTGTTAAGAAATCAATATAGCAAACACACTGTTTATCGATGGATTCAGCGTGATCATATGCCTCACGTGAAAATAAAAGGTAAATTATGGTTTCCAAAAAGTAAAGTCTGCCAATGGATACAAAGGAGTTGTCAATAATGACCATCTACAGGAGAGGAAAAACTTGGCACGCTGAAGTGTATGTCAATGGGAAGCGGAAAGATTTCCGGGGTGGTTTTTCCAACAAAAAGGAGGCCAAAGATTGGTATGACAGAGCAAAAGCAAAAATTTTATTTGCATCCAACGATTCCAACACAAAACAGAATTTCATGTTTAAAGACCTAATCGAAAAATATGTTGAGTATCATTTACCAACAATTCTCCCTGGAACTTCAAGAAGGTACATGGTCGATATCAAATACAGGATCACACCTTACTTTGAATTTTATAGACTCGAACAAATTACTTTACAGGTGATCGAGGATTTCAAGCTCGGTCTTCTTCATACGCTCTCGGCCAAATCAGCGAACAATTGTTTGGCCCTTTTAAAGAGCATTTTTAGAAAATCGGTCGAATGGAATATGATAGAGAAAGATCCGAGTGAGAAAATAAATTTGGTTAAGCAGTCCAAGAAAAAATATCACTGGTGGGAATCTATAGCAGATATCCAAAAGTTTCTCAGTATAGCAAAAAATGATCGTTATCACTTGGGCCATCGATTAGCACTTGACTTTGGTTTGCGATTGGGGGAAATCATTGGCCTCACCAAAGGAGATATTAATCTGGAACTGGGCCACATTCATGTCCATCGGCAATGGCCGGAAAAAGAGGGGAAGTATGGGCCAACCAAACATGGTAAAGAGAGATTTTTGAAGTATTCTAAAGATTCAGAGTTGGCCTCTCTCATTGAAGAATTTGTTAAAAACAAGGCAATAAATTCGCCTCTTTTTACAACAAGCACCGGGAATAGATTGAGACCCCAAAAATTATCCAACTACTATTTTCAAAACCTAATAAAGAAGGCGGGTATTCCGAGAATCAGATTTCACGATTTACGCCACACCTTCGCTTCTTGGTTTATGATCAAAAATGATAATATATGGGAGCTTATGAGAATTTTGGGTCATGCGGATATTCAAACGACTCAAAAATACGCCCATCTCTCTTCTCTTCAGAGGTCCGTACCTGAATTTAATTGGCATGTTTAATTGTAAGCATTTTCTCTGTTGTTGTTTCCCATCTTGAGAATCTTTTTTTCTACAGTGGACGCGCGTGAGCGTGAGCGTGAGCGTGAGCGTGAGCGTGAGCAAATTTTTTTTCCTAGTAGGTTCATTTTTTGTCAATGATTTAGTTTAATATTGCCAGTTATTACATAATGACTAAAATGATTAAATATTTAAATAAAATTGACAACACAACATAGATATTGTACAACATCTATGTTGTGCTTTGTTATTTCTGCAAAGGGTTGTTATGCCAATAAATGGAAAAAAAGTAATTAGAATCTTAGAAGACAAGTGATGGATAAAAATTTCACAGAAAGGATCTCATGTTAAACTTAAAAAGGGTGATAAAATGACAATTGTTCCAGTTCATCCAAAAGATCTTTCCAAACCATTAATTAAGGCCATCGAAAAACAAACAGGAGAAAAAATAATATGATTCAATATCAAGCTAAAATAACCAAATCTCATGATAGTTATACCGTTATTTTCCCTGATTTGCCCGGATGCTTTACCCAAGGTGAGACTTTAGAGGAAGTTCTAGAAATGGCAAAAGAAGCTTTAACTCTATACTTAGAAGAAGCGAGAAATCCTAAATGGGAAATACCAAAAGCAAAAGCTAGACATGGTAAAAATTATCATTGGATTGTCCCCGAATTAGAAGTGGCCATCCCTTTAATGATCAGACAAAAAAGATTAGATGCAGGATTAACTCAGCAAAAATTAGCAAAAAAATTAGAAATTCCTTTCCAGCAATTACAAAAACTTGAAACTCCTCGTAAAAGTAATCCTACTGTACAAACTTTAGAAAAAATTTCAGAAGCATTAAATGGAAAACTGGAAGTAAATTTAATTATTAATTCACACAGAACATCTATTAAGAAATTGTCTGCTGCTTAATAAACTTAGCAAAACAGTCATATGCAATCACCGATTCATTCTATGAAGATCAGCATTTTCTAGAGAATTTTATGAAGACAGAACATCCTTTATTTCATCTTACCATTAATTACAAGATCATCACCAACAACACCGGTCCGTTCTTTTACCTGCACCCTTACTTTGCTCCCTACTGGTTTTCCTTCAAAGTGGAAAAGAAATTTAAAAAAGTTAATGCCCGAAATCTCATCCAACTCAAGCAGAAAAGTGTCATTGGTCTGCCATACGCCACTCAAGGCAACTGGCGAATTAAATTTTCCGGTATTGGAAAAAAGGGGTACTCCATCCATACCGATTAGTTGTGATAGAGTACTACCATCATTCAACGTTAATTGAACATTAGATTCTGATTCTTTAGAATCTGTCCGTTGGTCCAAAACAAAATCAAAACGAATATTTTTTAAACCCAATGAATTAATATCTAACTGGAATATTTTACCGGAAATTAATTTCGCCATCTTGGGTAGTTTATTGTTCTTATGCTTTTTACGAGTAGATGCTTTATTAATATTTTGTTTTAGCGGTGCCTGACGAGCACCGGCCACTCTTTCACTCAATTTAGCAAATGCCTGTGGATTTTCACTTAATGCCGTCTTGGTGGAAATAAGCGATTTACCCAAAATATCATCTATCGGACCAAGATACTTATCGATTCCACTACCCACCATAACTACCACCGCATTTGCCTTGGGAACGACCTTTATTTGTTGTCCGCCACGTCCTTCAGCGGAAAACACATATCCAAATTGTTTATCTGGATTAGGAGAGATCCACCAACCGTAACCATAATCGTCGTTATGTCCAGTCCTGGTCTGAGGCATAGTGGCGGCCTCAAGAAATTTTTCGGGAAGAATGCGTTTACCATCCCAAATACCTTTATGAAGATAGAGAAAACCGATTTTTGCCATGTCCTTAGGAAGCAGGCGTAAGTCTCCCCAACCAAATGTTATACCATTGGGATCGGAAGGCCAAAAGGAATGAGTAATTCCCAGTGGACCGAACAACATCTTTTTCGCATAATCATAAGCATTAATATCAACACTCTTGCTTATTATCGAAGAGAGTAAATGCATCCCAGGACTACAATAA
>JADGBS010000084.1:0-5530 GCA_015231325.1 Oligoflexia bacterium
GATTAGACAATTGGAGACCATGCACTTCTCCTCTGAAGAACGCGAAATATATGAGGCCCAGCAAAAACGCCTCCGGGATGAACAAGCGCAATTGCGTACCGCGATTGAAAAAGGATTGGCAGAAGGCATGGCCGAGGGACTGGAAAAAGGCATGGCCGAGGGCATAGAAAAGGGCATGTCAAAAGGCAGGGAAGAAGGCAGGGAAGAAGGCAGGGAAGAGGGCAGGGAAGAGGGGAAGAAAAAGGCCATAGAGATGGCGATCGAAGGACTTCTACATATTCTCGACGATAAAACTATTGCCTCATCCCTCGGAGTAAGCACTGAAGAAGTGGCAAGAATTCGGAACGAGAAATATTAAGTGTCTCTGCTAATATCTGCTTGACCATCATCATTGAACAAGTACTACTGTAGGGTTCCGAGTCATGATTACTGTGGTTTATCTTAATTTTGACTAAGAGTAGGACCTCATTATAGAAAGCAATACTTTTTTCCAAGTCAAAGACATTTATATTCAAAAACATTTATATTATTGTGGTCAAATTTAAATTTCATCAAAAATCCTTTATTCTTCTATTGTCGTTTTTTATGACCAGTTGTCGCTTATTCTAACTCATTAAGACGCAAAAAACATTCCAGATCGTTTCCTATAACATTGAATTTATTTTGCAGCGAGGGAGAATCCCATCGTAAATAAGGATTGGTATCATTCTCCACTTCTAAAACAAGAGGAATGGTAGGTTCTCCGCACGAATATTTTTCTTTGGTTTCGCTTAATCTTTTCTTAATTTTCTTATTATTTGGTTCTACTTTGATCGCAAATTCTAGGCCCTGCAAAGTATATTCATGTGCACACCAAATTTTAGTAGTAGGTGGTAATTTACGAATTTTCTGCAGCGAAAAAAACATCTGCTCTGGTGTGCCCTCAAAAATATTACCACAAGTAGCACCAAAGAGCAGATCCCCACTAAATAGATGCCCTGTATCCTTCTCTTGGCCTTCACTGGCCCAATAATAGCTAATATGCCCCAGTGTGTGTCCTGGAACATGTAAAACGGTCCATTGGCCTTCTTGTAGGGGTGTCTCTAGTATGTCATTTTCATTCAAATAGATGTCTTGAAAAGGAATCGCTACTTTTTCTTTTGCTCCGCCTACGATTTTTACTTTCGGCCATCTTTTTTTTAATTCCGAGATACCTCCGGTGTGATCATGGTGATGATGGGTAATAAAAATACCCCATAGCTGTAGCTTTTTTTGGAGCAAGTAATCAGTTACCGCGGAGGATTCTCCTGGATCAACAACAATGGCATAATTATTAGAAGATCCCGTTATGATATAAATATAATTATCTCGAAAGGCCTTCACATAATTAACATTAATCATTTTATTCTCCATCTTTTGATATTGGGTGGGTCGGGCAGCGATAGAGCACAATTTTTTAGGAAAAACCTTTATTTAGAATTTAATCTGGTCAAATATTGCATTAAAAAAAATGGAAAGCAAGTCACTAGTTCCCAAAGACCTGTCAAACACCTATACTAATAAAAATAATGTGGTACAAATCTTGAGGTATTGGTAATGATAGGATTGCTATCCTCCCTCACACAAATTCCAGCGCTCTCTCCATCTACGATCCATGAACCAATTTGCGCATAATTATCGTCGAATTTTGATAACATACTTACTGCCTGGTATATATATCCCTCTTCTCCATATTTTCCATCAGTACTGACAGAACCTTTTTCGGTAGCAATGATAATATTTCCACCCTCACGACCGAATATTGGTTTACGAACATAATTTTTTCCTAAGTGTTCAGAGTTGAGATAAGTGGGTAAAAGATTTGGGTGTTTAGGAAATTGTTCCCATAGTAAAACCATGAATGCTTTATTAGAAAACATAGCTTTCCAAAGTGGTTCAATGCATCGGCAAGTTTCTTTTTTGAGAATATGGCCAAAATCTTCTTGCATCATCCACTCATATGGATATAACTTGAAAAGATTATTTATAATAATGTTATTGCTATCTGCTAAATATTCTCCATCGCACCCGATGTCCTCAACTTTTACAAGATCTAGATTAGCAATCCCCGCTTGACTAGCGACATCCATCAGATATTCGACAGTCCTGAAATCCTCGTGAGAAAACCCGATGTAGGCAAAACGCAAAGTTTCAGATTTTTTCATTAAAGTGGCATATTTTTTCCAAGCTAGAATTAATTTTTCATGGATAGAATTAAATTGATCGTTATGAGGAATGTTTCCTAGTTTATATTGATCATTCATCCAATGCCATTGAATAACGGCCGACTCTAAAAGACTTGTGGGGGTATCGGCGTTATATTCCAAAAGTTTCGGTGAATGAACTCCGTCATAGGAAAAATCAAACCTACCATAAATAGATGGGTCACGTCGCTTCCAACTTCGCTCTATTGCAGGAATATATTCTTTTGATATTCTTAATCTCCCCAAATCACCATTTCTGATTAAATTTTGCAAAACTTCTAAATACATCGAATGTAGATCATTTGTGGCCTTTTCTAATTGGAGCACTTGTTTTAAAGTGAACTCATAACCAACACCATCCTGCCAATAATCAACACTATCTATTGTATTGAAGTCAAAACCAAGTTCTTCATTGATAGTATTCCAGTTAGGACGTACTGGGATTACTCGTCTTTTCATCCGCCAAATCCTCCACCATGAAATCCATGTGCTGTTGCGCCAAAACCACCTTTTGCAAATCTACCAAAACTTCTTCCGGTGATCGCGTTTTTAGAAATTGCGTGTCCTTCAGAATTAACCGCATGCGTAGCTACAGAGCTAAATTGCCCAGGAGAAGATGTCCTTCCTGCTCCATATGTTCCAAAATTACTATAGTGATATAAAGGTCCATAAAAATGACTGCGTACATATCCTGAACCAACTGTTCCTTTTTGATCCACCTCTTCCTTGACCTCTTCACACTGTTCTTTAGTGTAATCTTTTAAACAATCGTCGATATTCTCATATCGATTACGGATGTAATTATCTTCATTGGAGCAACCGGATAAAATAGTCATGATTGTCGCAGAAGTCATAACTAATGATCTTTTAACATTTTTAGATTTCATAAAAATAAGTATTTTAAATTTACTAGTTATCCCGGGAGGGAAGGGATGTAATATGCACATTTGAACCTAGATCATATCTTACCATAAAATCATAACATTTCGGAGTCCCTTATAATTAAGTGCTTAGCGACATTGCGAACTCGAATTTTCTCTTTAGTATAAAAATCCACTTTTTGTTTAGCGGTATCTCTGAAATATCGCAATTCCACATCATATCCCTCATCATATCCCTCAGAATCCTGAACAAAGATATCGTCGATTCTCTGTAAATGATGCTACAATGGCGGGCCTTAGATCTGGGGGCCAAGAGGCGGAGATGGGCATTGAATAGAAAAGAATGAGAGGAGAAAAATGAACGTGTTGAATTTGAAACGGTTGACCGTCTGCTTAATTTTAATAAAGATTTTTTGTTTTAATCATCTCATTGCCGCGGATGCAGAAGCGACAACCCCCTCTAGCGCTCTTCCAGAAGAAGAGGTGACAATCAATTATCCTTCACACATAGAAGTAAAGCTTCCCGATGGGAGTGCGCTTAAGGCCGCCAAGCTGCGCCCTCTGCGTGTGGGTAGTCGTTTGTATGGGGTCCTATTGCAGTTCATATCTCCGCAACTAAGGTATGGTACTACTGGGCTGAATTTTTTAGAGTCAGGCCCATCTGCCCACATTCTCGAGACTGAGTGTAATTTTCACGGAATCAGTGCTGGGGGCGGAGTTTATCTGCCTATGCGATACGTTGTGAAAAATCCGCGATATAAAAGTAATCCTCACGTAGAAAAACCGTTCTTTGTTGTGGATGTTTTTCGAGTAGGTCTAGATATGGGATTTCCTAGCGAACTTTTATCATCTCTGGTTAAATTTATCCCGTCATTTGTAAGTACTTCAGCATCAACATCTCCATTCGGAGTTTATGAATTTATTCGCGTACATCCCATCGATGATTATGATGGATATCTGCGTAATCCACAAAAACTGCTAACTCTTCCCAAAGTCGTCTTCCCGCGTGCAAAGGAGGCATTCTTAGACAGTATGGATATTGGTGATACGCTACTGATAAGCAGTTACGTCGGCATACGCGCTGGTATTCAAGGCAGTATTAATGCCACTCCCGTACCAATAGTTAGTCCAGGTGTGCAGTTAAGTTTACGAGCTTCATGGGGGCATGCCAGCACAGTAACCATATTCAAGAGCAATGATGACCACGTTTTGGTAGACTTACGTGAAGGTAATAAGATAAAAATGAGAGAAATATTGAGTCTAAATGCATTTATATATTTAGTCTCACTTACAGGACAACACCGCTGGTATTCGTCTAACAACCGCACTTTTCTCTTTAATTTGAAAGATGTAAGTGAGCGACAATTACTCTTGGATAATTTTTTCTCTCCATATACGCACAGCATTCCAGAAGACATGCTACTCAAAAAACGCCAAATATATGTCAAGGAACATCACTTGGCATTTGATGTTATGTCTCTGTATAATCGCCACTATGTTCGTAGATGGGCGGATGTCAGTTATGAAAATTTTCCATCCCCATCTCAAGCGGACAAAAAAGGAGATGAACTCTCATTTGAGCAAGAAAACCTTACTCGCAAGAGAAGAAATATTTTTAATGCGCAACGGGAAATTATTAAATTTAAGACCTCCGTCAATGAAGATGGGAATTTCTTTGCTCGGGCCCGAGTAGATATTTATTCCCCCAGCTCTCCTCGATATAAATTCGAGAAAATGGTTAAGCGTGTTGCTCATTTAATTCCAGAAGAATTTAGCACTGATGATTATTTTCGATTTTTGGCCGATTTTGATTTTGGCGCTGGCGCTGGCGCAGGACCTGAAATTGACCTAAATCAACGGATAGATGCCCTAACTCTAACTGCTAAAATAATCTTTTCTGACAAGGCACTTAGTGATTTTTTTAGTAAATCGGTTGAAGAGGTTTGTCTGGCCTATACTGAGATTAATCGACTGTCGCCCAATAGATGCGATCATCCATTGAGATACGGGGCCCCTTTGTTGGCATTTCTGACAGATTTCAAACAAGCGAAGTGGCGCTTCGAAAGAATTAAGAAGATCTACAAGGAAATCGGCAAAGAGGCATCTCCACATATTTCAAAATATACCTCACCCCACAGAATAATATATCACTTATTAAAAGAAATGAATGATGTGCTAAATCGCTACAGCAGAAAAAGAAATGCGTTGGGAGTTATTAAAAAATTTGTCTCGTCAGCCGATGTCTATCAAAAGGTGGATGTTGAGCGTGAGCGTGATTGGCTGAATTATTCATTGACTAGCGGAGGATTTAAACCAGAGACTCGCCATCTTGCCGATGGACCTGAGCAAACATTCTCACTCTTTGCGGATGATATCAACAAAGCAATACCTTTTATGTTTTATTCCTATGACCTTCTTTTTGGTGAA
>JADGBS010000084.1:5540-15004 GCA_015231325.1 Oligoflexia bacterium
GTTAGATATGACCGGCATATAGTTGCCGGCCGCCACGGCCTTTCCTAGGCCGCCACGGCCTTTCTTAGGCCGCCACGGCCTTCTTAGGCCGCCACCGGCTGATTTATGTTGATATCTTTTAGTTCTTGTTTGTTCTTCATCAACTGGTCTAAATCAATAACGATAATAACTTCATTATCCACCTTACCAATCCCCTTCAGGAAAGTTTGCTTCCGCGAGGATAGCAACTCTGAAGAACGAGTAATGTATTCATCAGGAATATCCACGACTCCATTCATTTTATCAACCAATAAACCATAGGGTCGATCACCAACATTAACAATCACATTGCAACTAACTTCCCCTTCACTTTTACGGTCGATTCCCAGTAGAACGGCCAGATCAATAATGGGTATAATTCGTCCTCTGAGATTGATTATTCCCTTGAAAAATGCAGCGGAACTAGGAAGAGGGGTAGTCGCAGTAGTACTATTAATTTCACTCACCAATGCAATATCTACTGCATAATTTTCGCCTCCAATTTTAAACGACAGATAACGGTCCTTTTGCGTGTTAATGTCAGCAGTCTCTCCAAAAAAATCTTCCATGATTCTTACAAAAAAGAGGGCAGCATTGGAATCAATTATTTTAGTATGATTGCCAGGAGGATATTTGTTTCTTAATATCTGTTCCACTTTTGATATGCCAGTAGTTTCAATCACCAAATCTACAGTGATATTGCTGGTGGCCTCGCTCATGTCAGTAAAAGTTTTAATTCCTCGTTGACGAGCATTTAGCATCAGTGGAGCATTGGGATTTAAATCGCAAACAAACGCCACCTTAGCAGTGGAACAGTCGTTGATTATTCTATAAAAGGTGGTCCCACCATTGCCCCCTCCGACAATTCCTACTAACATCTGTTTGGCCGATTGATTCGCTTGAACGGCCTGCGCGTTGGTTGAAGTATTTAGTTCTTCACTCATAAACTTCCCTCCCGATAGTGACTATTATGATAAAGCAAATACTTAGAGGTCTCATAAATTCCGTTGGCCAAATCCCCTAGTTCTTGGGCCTTCGCCATTTCCTTATCGGATAAATTTTGCTGAGGATTACTGGATTTAAGGTCAAAAAGCTGTTTATTGCCCTGATTATTTGCTTGTAAGAAAAAATTATCTGACAAAACTGCATAAGTTGGTGGCGTCATATACCAATAATAAAAAAATAACGGTCGCGAATAGTCACGCCGCCAGTCTAAAGAAAAAATATCGCTACCAAAACCACGATGATAAAAACGCGGAGATTGTCCTCGCCCTTCATGGTGACGACCAACTATCCCTGCGATCGTCGGCAAGATATCCACTTCACTGACTGGAATATTAATTTTTTGCGGTAAATAAAATTTCGGACCATGAATAAGAAATGGCACGTGAAAATTTTCCAAGTCATGAGCGCGCTCGCCCGCAGGAACATTCAGAGCGCCATTGACAGGTAATCCATGATCCCCTAAAATAAAAAAGATTGTATTGTCATAGTATTTTTCTTTTTTTGCTATATTAAAAAACGTTCCCAAAGAATAATCCTGAAAACGCAGAGAGTTATATTCCTCTAATGAAATAAAACCATATTGAGTTAATTTCTTTTGGTCAATTTCAGCAGGAAGGGTAACTTTAAAATCACCGTGTTCCCGCGGAATAGTGTAGGGGCGATGAAAACCAGCGCTTTGAATAATTGCGACAAATGGTCGTTGTTCGGTCCGTGCATCGCTGGCAAGACCGGCCAAAATATTATTTGCTTCAATAAATAGCTGATAATCAGATATTCCCCATACATCGCTGCGCGTAGAAGTATAACTCCCTTCTTCAAAAATTTTTATTCCAGGAATATTATGATTTAAAAGACCACGGATTTGTCCCCAGTTAGCGCTGCCTCCAAGGAAATAGTAACTTTTGTATCCAGTGAGTTGAGCTAGTAAGGTATTCTGATTGACGATTCTGGGATTGCGCGAGCCGGTGTCTTCTTTGTTAACATCAGGAATCCCCGTAATTAGCCCAAAAAGCGAACGCGCTGTCGCCTGACATGGAACATAGAATTTATTAAAAAAAAGCGACTGCTGGGCCAAACGATCTAGATAAGGCGTAGGATCAAGCGGGTTATCAAACAAACCGCTCTTATAGGCCACCATTGATTCCATCACTATTATCACAATGTTGGGAGCAGGACCAGGCCCCCCCCCTCCCTCGGCGATGCCAACATCGTTGCCTTTCTTACTGTAATCTAGCTGTCTCAAAAAGTTTAATTTTAATGAGGACCCACTGGCATTGCCAGTGCCAATTCCAGTGCCACTCCCCAATCCCAAATATTTGCTAACAACAGGGTAATACAGAGTGACTTTTTTCTCATCAAAATCTGCCACCCGATAACGCCAAGTATCAAGCAAATATAGTACTGGATTGAGACCCAACGCGGAAATATATTGATTAGGAGAAAAAAATGCCTCGCTCCAACGTAAAGGATAAAATCCCAATTTGCCATAAATTCCTAATGCCCAGAGCAAAATGATCAGTGCCCACATCAGTGGCCACTGATGTGGCCATAGCAGAATTTTACGACGATTCATCGCCCCGATCGGGCCGACTGTAGTTCTAGCAACGAAAAAATATTTAAAAAATAACCACCTAAAAAACAGTATCCCAAAGGCCAAAAAAAATAAAATTTTTATTACTGGATAGCTCTCCCAAACCATTTGTAATGAGATCAGAGGATTTTGTAAAAACTCGACCACACTACTGCTTAGTCGAGACCGCAAATAGCTATAGTGTGCAAAATCTACGACATAAAACAATGTTAAAACAGAAATTAAAAGCAATAAATAATTAATAAAAATTTTGCGAAACCACGCCTGTAATCGTAATGATTTTACAAAGAGTAAAAATGGTAAACCAGGAGAGAATGCGACTAACAATAATCGTAAATCAAATTTTGTACCCAAATAAAATGCGAAGGCAAAATCCTTGGCACTTACCCCGCTACTCATTCCTGACTTATAAAAATAGAAGGCCAGAAAAGCACGCCATATCCACATATAAACGATAAAAAATAATAATACCTGTATCATCGGTACAAGTAACGGTGGTACTTTGAAATTACGTAATATATTTAAAATTTTTTTCATGATAGTTATGAGAGTTATGAGAGTTTTCTGTTTTTAATAAAATAGAACAGTAAATATAGCATACACACGACAGGAATGGCAAAGGTGGCCAACAGAGGATGAATCTTTCTTCCACTACCTAGTGCCAATGCTGACGAATAGGCCAACCAAAAAACGGAAGTGAATATTAGCACAAAAAAAACATTTTTTCCAAATGAACCACTTCTCCGGTTGGGATTGTATAACGCCCCTATCGCAATAAAAGGGAAAAGTATACAAATTAGCGCCGAAGAGATCTTGTCATAAAAAAGAGTCTCATATTCGGCCACATCAATTCCTAACCTTTTTATTCTTTGAACATATTGATATAGTTTAGGAAAATTTAATTCATTAATCTCTGAATCAATATCTTTGAAATCTACAGCCTTTTCTAAGAGATTAATACTCTTTTCTGGAAAGAAATTGACAGTGGGAAAATTTTTGTTTTGTAAACCACTCAACTCTCGTCCAGCAAACAACTTCCAACGAAAATTTTCTTGGTAGGTGGCACTCTTGGCCCAAATTATCTGAGATAAACGATACTCCTGAGAATAATAGAATAAAGATATATCCAATAGCTGATTTTTAAATTTATCAAAGGCAGCAAACGAACAGAAGTAAGTTCCATTTTTGTACCAAATTTTTCCGCTAGCACTAGTAGTGGCCTTTATACCTGAAACTTTGTCACTCTGGCGAAAATGAATTCCCCCATCTCTTAGCCACTCTTTCATTAAAGATTCGGCATAAGGTCTAAGATAAGCAGCACAATAAAACTGAATTGCTGCCACCGCCAAAGCAAGTTGTAATAGCAAAGATATAAATATATAACGTGGCAGACCACAAGCAAAAATTGAGATTAATTCACTTCGACGCTGGAGTTTATCCAAGGAAAAAAGAGTGGCGGTAAGTCCCGCCACCGGAAAAATTTTATTAAGCCACTTTGGTAGCTCTAATAGAAAATGTAACAAGATATCTTGAACAGTAGTTGCCGCTCGTAAAAACTCAGAGACAATATTGGCCACCGCCACCAACAACAAAAAGACAGCGCAAGATCCACAAAAGGCCTTAATCCAATTTACGGTGATCAAACGCTTTAGGGTGTACATATTTTTTCAACTACCAATAATTACCCAATTAATTACCCAATTATCCAAAAATTTCCTTTCCTTTACCTGCGGAACCAAGAACTGTTTTATTTTTTTCAATAATCATCAGCTTCAGTTCATCTCTGGCCGGACCTAGATATTTGCGAGGATCGAATTCAGCAGGTTTTTCCTTAAAAACTTTTCTAATCATGGCAGTGAATACTAACCGTCCATCGGAATCGATATTAATTTTACACACCGAGGATGCAGCAGCACGGCGCAGCTGTTCTTCAGGAATTCCGACAGCATCAGATATTTTTCCACCGTTTTGATTTATCATCTGTACATACTTGGGAACGACTGAAGATGACCCATGTAAGACAATGGGAAAACCAGGAATTCTTTTTTCAATTTCTTCCAAAATATCAAAGCGTAGCGGAGGCGGTACTAGGATGCCATCTGCATTACGAGTACACTGTTCTGGTTTAAATTTATTTGCCCCATGAGAAGTACCGATAGAAATCGCCAAAGAATCAACATTGGTACGCTTTACAAAATCCAATACTTCGTCAGGATGAGTGTAAGTGGAGTGTTCGGCATGAACATCGTCCTCAATGCCGGCCAATACCCCTAACTCTCCTTCGACTGTTACATCAAATTGATGGGCATACTCAACGACCTTTTTAGTCAAAACAATATTTTCTTCGTAAGGAAAGTGTGACCCATCTATCATCACTGAAGAAAAACCGGTATCAATACAAGATTTACAGAGTTCAAATGAATCACCATGATCTAAATGCAGGGAAAATTTCAGATGAGGATTCATTTCACTTAGCATAGCGCTGGCCCCTTGTGCCAAAAAACGCAACAATGTTTGATTTGCATACTTACGAGCGCCGGAGGATACTTGCAAAATAAACGGTGAATCAGATTCTGCACATCCGGTGACTATCGCCTGTAACTGTTCCATGTTGTTAAAGTTATAGGCAGGGATGGCATATTTTCCCGCAAACGCCTTCCTAAACATCTCTTTGGTATTCACTAATCCTAAATCTTTAAAACTTACTTTTGCACTCATTTAATGCTCCTTTGAAACCATTACTAATAAATATTGACTTCTTGCGACAAAGCTAACTCTTCAACCAAACTATGCACCAATGTTAGATCATCCTCTCCTTCTCTTTCAATTATCTCGATAGCGGGACCACATCGTCCAGGAATAGATGAAGGCATCGGTACAATTTTAAACTTGAGACCGACCAGTTTAGCGCTAGTCTCAAATTTTATCAACTGACGCAAAGAACTAAACGTTATGAACACTGCTAACTTCCTAACTGATACAAAATTTGTACCAGAAGTTGAAAATCATTCGCAGTATGAAAAAAAGATGGTGAAAAACGCACCGTTCCCGCAGGAATAGTATTTAGGTAACGATGTGCAGAAAGTGCACAGTGCACCCCCACCCGAGTTTCAATATTGTACTGCTCCCATAGTTTTCTACCCAATTCACTGTTGGACATAAATCTGTGACGAATACTAAAAATCTCACCTTGATACTTGGAATCATTGGCCGCATAGACTGTAAAATCAGGAATCTTCTTGACCTCGTCCAATAATAATAAAAAATCTTCTAACTGATGGCGCCTGGTTCTATCATTTTCAGAAACCACCATCCCTTCAATAAGATTGTCTGCCTCCAAATCCAACACTGCCTTTAAACCATAAATTCCAACTAAATTCAACGTACCGGCCTCAAATTTTTCAGGGGAAGTACTTGGCATATCCATGCTGTCTGCAATCAATAAAGAGGCAGTGCCTCCCTCTTTCCACTCAGAAATCAATTGTTCGTTCTTAAGATAAAATCCACCTAGACCGGTCGGTCCCATCAATCCCTTATGTGCAGAAAAAACCAAGGCATCAATCCCGGCCTTTTCTACACCGATAAAAGGCACGTCAAAGCTTAATGACTGAGCAGCATCTACCACTAAGGGAACATCATCACCTTTACGACATATAACCTTTTTCAACTCACCTATGGGATTGATTACACCATTAACATTACTTTGATGATTGACTATCACCAAATCCTTATCCGTGAAAGGCAAATAATAACACTCCTCTAAATTTATCCTTCCGTCGGTATCGGCCGGTAGTATCTCAACAGCAATATCAAAATCAACCTGTAATCGATGAACTGTACGGGTAACTGCATTGTGCTCCAACGGAGAAAGCCAAACTTTCTCTATGCGATTAAACGCATTATATTTGGTGGACATTTCTTTATTGGAAGAAATAAATCCTCTCAGTACCCCATTCAAGGCCTCAGTTGCTCCAGAGCAGAACATAATATTTTGCGGTTTATGCACACCCAATTTTTTCGCCAGTAAAACCCTGGTCTCTTCCACGGCCAGTGCTACTTGATAGGCACGCGAATAGAAAGTTCGTCCATAATTGCCACCAACGTTTTCCAAATAACTATCGATCATTTCCGATAATATTGGAAATTTAGGATAAGAAGTCGTGGCATTATCAAAATGCCCATGTGGATGTAAAAACAACGATTCTTCTCTTGGTACAGAAGTATTAACATTTTTTATATTCATAATCTCACAAGATGCCAAAATAATTTAAGATTGCAAACAAAGTTGTTAGTGGGTGCGGAGGACACCCAGGAATGAAAAGGTCTACGGGCAACAGTTGCATCACACCGCCTAACACTTCATCGCTGGCATGAAATGGCCCACCAGCGATAGCACAACTACCAACTGCGATTACCATTTTTGGGGCAGGAACTGCATGATAGCTCTTTAATAAGGCCTCCTTCATGTTTTTACTTACTGGCCCCGTCACTAACAACCCATCGGCATGTCGCGGAGAAGCTACAATCTGAATGCCAAAACGAGCGAGATCAAAAAATGGTGTGTTCAAAACATTGATATCTGCTTCACAGGCATTACATCCACCTGCAGAGACTTGTCGCAATTGCAACGATCTAGAAAACATTTTTTTTAACTCGCGAGATCTCGCCTGTAAAAAATCATTTAGTTCGTTGCCATTCGTAGAGTCACCATGGGTACTCTTTTTACTATGCGTACTTGAGGCAGAGGTCACTATTAACTTATCCCTCTGATCCGCGCCCATTTTGAAATCATTAGTAAATCGCACTAACTCTCCACCACTATTCTTTTCACACTCGCCACAAAAAACACATTTACCCATATCTAAGTTCAAAGAAGGTCGTTCTTTACCATCAAGGGCCAGTGCCGAGAATGGGCAACTTTTAATACATTCATCCGTTGACTTTTTTGTCTCTCCTAACTGTTCCAATGCACTAAGCTGTGGTCGACCACGATAGATCGCAGGAAGAATTATCTCTTCCTTGGGAAACTTGCTAGTTCGTTGTCCCTGTTGATAGCGATTGAGTAATACTTTGTACATATTCTTCCTTTCAAATCACAAATCAAATCCACAATACGAGAGATTAAAACTCTTATTACAAAGCGGAAAATCCGAAATTTCACTCTCTCTCATCACTTGTGCTAACGCATTCCAGTTATGAAAAGAGGGATCTTTTATCTTATAACGGATAATTTTTCCAGCACCATCAGTAACTGCAGCATGGGATAACTCTCCTCGCCAACCTTCGTTTAAGGTAACTATCACGGAAGAAGGCGCGAATGCATTCGCAAATGCATTACTATGACTTGGTTGCAAAAAACTACTCTCTATTCGCCCTAACATACCTAATAAAGTTTTAATAGCACCTAATGAATCTAGGATTTCCTCGAAGCGCACCATCGCTCTCCCCCAAACGTCGCCACCCTTTTGGGTTCGGATTGGAAGATTCAATTCGGAATAAGATTCCCTAGGATAATCAACACGTACATCATAGTCAATGCCTGATGCCCGTGCGGTAATACCCACTACTCCCAACTCTTGTGCTTGCTCCACCTGCAGCACTCCAATTCGTTCAAAACGTGACTGCACCGAGGGGGTGGTGAAAAGCAGTTTTCCAACGCTCTTGATTTCTGGGGTGATCTCATCTATTTTAGCGCGAATTAAATCTGCGCTTTCACTACTGAGTTCAAAACGCAAAGCTCCGGGGACCAACAACCCCTTGCCAAAACGATTGCCGCTAAGTAACAACAAAAGATTTAAAAATTCCCCACGCATTCTACCAAAGTAGGCGGCCGCTGGCAAAAAGGCGACATCATTACTGAGTGCCCCCAAATCACCAACGTGATTGGAAAGACGCTCTAACTCTACTGCCAGGGTACGCACAATCTTCAACTCTCTACTCACTGAGATATTTGCCAATGCCTCCATCGCCTGCACCCAACAGAGGGCATTACTCACTGCCGAATCACCAGCAATGCCCTCAATAATCATTGGCCAGGCCGATGTCGCGCTTTTGAGTAATAGCTGCTCCACTCCCCGGTGCTGATAACCTAGTTGTATCTCTAGTAAATGTACTCGTTCCCCTACTGCACTAAAACGAAAATGTCCAGGCTCAATCACTCCCGCATGCACTGGTCCCACACCCACTTCGTGGACCTCATGTCCATGAATGCAATAGAAAGGATATAGCTCTATTTGCTTTCGCACCGGATGAAGCGAAGGATGACCTATGGGACGAATTCCCTCTGTCTCATAAAGCTCACGCTCAAAAAGATGAAATTTTTTATGATGAACTGAAAATGCCAAATACTCATTGGTAGCGTAGGCCAAGGCCAATAACAAACGATTACCCATTCCCGCCTTTCTTAAAACTAACAACAACTGTTTGCGATCAACTACGGGATCATTAAAAGCAAAGTACTGTACCACCTTCGCCCCATCCTCCATCTGCGCTAAGACTTCATTATAAAAGTCATAAAAATGCAAATGAGGAATTTTGCTCAACGGAATCGCTTCTCCAGGAATAATGGGCAACAGTCCTTCGTTCATTTACTACCTCCAACAGGAACCGTTCGCCCCAGATACTGCCAACTACTAGGGAACTGGATAAAATCATTAAGCTTTATCTGCCAACTCAGTGGAAAATATAGTGCCAATAACAACGACGTAATCAATAAAATATACTGTGGCATAATTGGCATCCGCACCCCGGCCCCAGCACGAACTTGCTCTTCCTGAGGATCATCTGGTTCATCAACTGGTGCAAAACATGCCTTTATAAGAATATTAACAAAAGAAACTGAGATCATTAA